>JBEIFD010000007.1:0-17715 GCA_040382535.1 Merismopediaceae cyanobacterium | reverse complement strand
GGATACATTAAAAAAAACCTTTCGGAAAACCTTAACGGAATTTTTTAGGATTACTACTTTTGCCAAGCCTCGCTTGAAAGAAAGTTTACCGTTAAAGTCTTCTCTACTCTCTGGACTAAATTGGCAAAGGTATTGTAAGACCCATTATTTTCTAATAGATTCATCATGATCCAAAACGAAAGACAATATCGAATTACCAAAGCCAAGCTCAAAGAATTTGAAGCGGCTGTTGCTGAATTAAAAGGACTTGATCCCCCGAAGACGCTTAATGAGCAACTTCGTCATCAAGCCCATATTGATTCGCGAGAAAGTTTTATTGAAGAGTTTCAAGAAGAGATTGCCGAATACGAAAGTCTCAAAAACAGTAATATCAAAAGTTTGAGTTTTGATTCTTTTGAACAATTACCAGAGGCTTTAATCAAAGCTCGCATTGTGCGCGGATTAACCCAAGAGCAATTAGCAGAAAAACTAAACGTTAAACCTCAACAAGTCCAACGAGACGAGTCTAACGGTTATGCTAGTGCCAGTTTCAGCAAAATTTTAGGTATCCAAAAAGCTCTCAATATTGAAGTCAAGGAGGAAATTATTTTTAAATAATGTCCAAGCTTAATAACCGCTAAATTCTGGAGATTTAAAAACGCGATCGCAGAAAACCGAAAACTAATCTTGAATATAATCAGTTCCATTCATCAACGCCATTTCAGCCCGTACTAATTCCCGACCGAGATAGGCCGCATGATTCAACATCGTGATCGGATAATTCTCTTCTGATTCAAAAAGTTTGACACAGAGTTCCTTAGCGGTTCTTGCTTGCAAAATAATTGTCGGCTTACGTTCAACCACTCCCTTACAGGGAATCACCTCTCCTGTCTCTGGATCAACCGCTAAACCCTGCTCATTAATATCATTAGCAAAATGCTTCACACAAATCAGTCGGGTCTCTCTTTCTAAATAAATCAGCCAATAGCCCCCTGGATCAAGGGCAATATAACGATTGGATAATTTGTCATCAATAGTTTGAACGGATTCTAATACAACTGTCATAGTTCTTTTGGTTGAGTCTAAATTCTATCTATTGGCCAATTTATCCTAAAAACCTAAAGTAAGGTTCCCTGAGTACTAACGGAAGAAGTAGGGATTGAACCCGAATAAACCAGTCCTTTTTGAGCATCTAGGGTCAGAATTGCTCCTTCTCGGATTAATTGGGTAGCATTTTTAAAGCCCACAATCACTGGCACTCCTAAACGTAAACCAATAATCGCCGCATGGCTGGTTAGACTCGATTCTTCGGTGATAATGCCCGCCGCTCGACGCATCACTTCAACAAATTCTGCACTGGTGGAAGGAACAACCAAAATTTCCCCCGTATTAAACTGACTCAATTCACGGGGATTATTGGCCACTCTTGCCCGACCGCTCACCGCTCCCTGTCCAATGCCAACGCCCTTACCAAGTATGGCTTTCACCACCTCAACCTTAATTAAATCCGTTGAACCTGCAACCCCTTGGAGGGTTCCTGCTGTCATGACAACCAAATCCCCATCATGGAGAAATCCATTTTCCTGGGCGACATTCATCGCGGCTTGGAAGGTCTGACTGGTAGAAGGTAAATCCAAAACCAACAGAGGTTTAACGCCCCAGACCAGTTGTAATTGTCGAGAAACATCCACATGGGGAGTCACCGCTAAAATGGGGGTTTTCGGGCGAAATTTAGACACATGGCGGGCCGTTGATCCTGTTTTTGTGAGGGTCATTATGGCGGCGGCATTGAGTTGTTCTGAAATATTGCTCACCGCCGAGGAGATCGCATTGGGAATGGAGGCTCGGAGCTTGGAGAAATCGGGAGTATTGATATGTTCTTGCTCAATCCGTTCGGCAATGCGTGCCATTGTGGCGACGGCTTCTACGGCAAACTTGCCGATCGCCGTTTCATTGGAGAGCATCACCGCATCTGTCCCATCGAGGATGGCATTGGCTACATCAGAAACCTCTGCCCTAGTAGGACGGGGATTATTTACCATGCTATCGAGCATCTGGGTGGCGGTAATGACGGGTATGCCCAACTGATTGGCCGTTGCAATTAACCTTTTTTGTAAAATCGGCACATCTTCGGCGGGTAATTCAACCCCTAAATCGCCCCTAGCAACCATTACTCCATCACATTTTTCCAAAATCTCTTGCATTGCCTCGATCGCTTCATGTTTTTCGATTTTGGCGATCACTGGGACGGATTTTCCTGCACTGGCAATTAAACTTTTGATTTCGTCGATATCATCGGGATTCCGCACAAAACTCAAGGCGACCCAATCGACTCCCTGATCCAGTCCGAACATCAAATCTTCTTTGTCCTTATCTGTCAAAGCTCTGATCGAGAGACAAACGCCAGGAAAATTGACTCCTTTATTACTCGATAACGTCCCGCCGACAACGACTCGACAAATTAAATCCTGCTTTTCTTTATCAATCTTCTCGACGACCATTTCTAATTTGCCATCATCCAGCAAAATCCTTGCGCCATCAGGAACTTCCTCCACCAGCTTATCGTAGGAAACCGAACTCATTTCCTGACAACATTCCACCTTACGACTGGTCAAAATAAAGCGATCGCCGTTCTTGAGTTCAATCGACTGACTTGCATTAGTAAATTTGCCGACCCGAATTTTGGGCCCTTGCAAATCCTGTAAAATCCCAACAGGTTGATTGAGTTCAAAGGCAGTTTGACGAATCAAACGAATACTGTGGTGGTGATAATCGTGATCACCGTGAGAAAAATTCAAACGGAATGTCGTTGCCCCAGCTTGGATCAATTGGCGTAAAACTGCCTTATTTTGTGTAGCGGGGCCAATTGTAGCGACAATTTTCGTGCGACGGGGTAACGGTGAAGGTTGCATAGCAGGGCAATTAGAGATTAATCAGTAATAATACTAGGCTTGGGACATAGTTGAACAGTCTTTTTTGCTATCGGGGAGGATTACCGCGATCGCCCGATTGTTTTTGTGATTGAAAAAATACTTGCTGGTGACTGCAATTTTTATTAATTAAATCAAAAAAAATCAGGATCAATGTAACTTTAGAATCTCGTTATTTACTATTTTCTCTTAAATTAAACTGTCACATTTATGATTTATGGTTTCAATAAATAGATCCAATTAAATCAATATCCTGAGTGTTTCGTCCATCGACATAACTTAATAATGCCACTCCCCCCACTAACCAATACTCGATCTTTCGTTCAGCCAAGCAAGCTGTCACGAATTTAAATTGCATAATAATTCTGTTGGAAGTCTTGCAAAAAGGGTCTTAAGCCCCTTGTCTGTATGCGTTTTAGATAATTAACAGCTTAGAAGTCGGAAAAAGCTTCTGCAAATTGCTAAAACTAAATTTTAGCTTGAACAATGGTTTGCTACAGTTGCATGGACTGACGCGCTAACTTGAAATCCCTCTTCTCGCTCTTCTTTTGGAGAAAAATGACAGAGGGATTTTAAATTTTCTGAGAATTAGATTTTATTGTTTAAGATTATCAATTTTCTTTTGAGCGAATTTATTTTTCCCCCACAACCCCAAGCCAAACAGAACCGTACTGCCGATAACGGGCAAGGCATCCGTTTCCCAGGGAACCGCAGTGGCATTAACCTGAAAACTATTCAAGTTACCAGAATTAGCAAAATCTGTTCCCCCGTTGTTGCTGAAGCGATAGGCCCCAAAACTAGCCACACCCACAGGAGTGACACCCGTAGGATTGGCATCAGAGCTGGAACGAAGCCAATCAATAGTACCTGAGCCGCCTGAACCCGATGAAATATCGACATAGAGCCAATATTTGGTATTTTGCTGGAAGGTAAAAGCAGTTGCAGGCGTAAAGCTGTAGTTAAAATTCCCTGATCCCTTGGAGTCTGGAAGAGTGAAATTTGCTAAGACATCTGGGCCAGGGTTTAATCCCCCAGTATCATTGCGGATTTGCACTTTAAAAACTTCGGTAGAGTCATAACTCCCCAGACGTAAAACTGCATCTTGCAGGATATAGTCTGTCCCTGTAGGAAGGGTAAAAGAAACTGCCCGAACATTGGTTCCGCTACTACTGGAAAGTCTGCTTGCGCCTCCATCATTGGAAGGGAAGTTACCAATCAGGTTAATGGCGTAACTGGGGGCAACGTTTACGGCTCCCCAAGCGATGGCAGTAGTTGCGCCCAGAAGCAGAGCTTGAGCTTGGATTTTCATGTTTTTTACAATACCTAAGTATAAAAGAAACGAATTGATTGATTATTACATCAAATTTAGATTTAATCAACGAAAAAACTTTTTTTGAAAATTTCTTTGTCCATCATATTTTCAGTACTAAATAGAACAACAAGATCGCCTGATTAGTCATTCGATTTTAGTTTTCTTGACTTTGGCAAAAGGTTAACCTGAAAGACCTGGGCAAAGCTTCGTACAATATCATCCTGCACCTGTTTGACGGTAATTGTGGGTAAAAATTGGGACAAACTGCCGACGGGTTTATCAGTAATACCACAGGGAACAATGCGAGTAAATCCTGTTAAATTAGGACAAACATTAATCGCAAAACCGTGCATCGTAATCCAACGACTGACCTTAATGCCGATCGCCGCAATTTTGTGACCTTCTACCCAAACCCCCGTTAGTCCCGACAACCGTTCTGCGGGTAAACCGTAACGCAGCAAAACTTGTAAGATCACCTCTTCTAATTGACGGAGATACCAATGTAAATCCTGTTGATAGTGGCGTAAATTAAGGATCGGATAACCCACCAGTTGACCTGGACAGTGGTAAGTCACCTCGCCGCCCCGTTCAATGCGATGAATTTCATAAGGCGCGTTTTCAGGGTCAAATTTCAAAAAATCTTGGGTAGATCCCGTTCCCAACGTATAAACAGGGGGATGCTCCAACAATAACAAAACATCTTCCAACATCGGATCAGCCACTCTTGCGGCCACCAGCGATCGCTGATAATCCCAAGCCGTCTGATAGTCCATTAGACCTAATGATTCCCATCGGCAAATTCGCGGAGTTGGCTCGGAAGAAGGGTTAAAAATCATAGAATTCTCCTGATTTTTACGGAGGAAATGTAAAGAGATGCAAAGGAAAATAAAAATGATGACAAAGACTATGTTTTAAGCAATACAAAGTGCTAATCTAAGAATAGAAAGTAAACTAGAGAAGGAGAAAGCCACCTTGAGGCGAACCTCAAAATCACACCAGTTCCTCTCAAGTCTAAAGGGTTCAAGAAAAAGATGAAAATCTTTTTTGCTACTATGACAATATCAGGTGTGTGACTATTTTGTACTTAGGTCATTAATGAGTATGAATCCACCTAAACATGGAGTATTTCGTTAATAGATTGTTTCTTTAAATAGCAATCTCTATTGACTAAATCCTGTTTGAACTTAGTCCAAATTTTTCAATTAACACAGCATTTACTATTAAATTGAGTAGGGAGAATTCAGTATGAAGCTGTTAATTCAAGGCAATAATATTACCGTTACCGATGCGATTCATTCCTATGTGGAGGAAAAACTTGACAAGGCCGTTAAACATTTTCAAGGGATCACCACCAAGGTCGATGTGCATCTATCCGTTGCTCGCAATGCACGTATTGCCAACAAGCATAAAGCGGAGGTTACGGTGTATGCCAATGGTACAGTGATTCGAGTCCAGGAAGGTAGCGAAAATCTCTATGCCAGTATTGACCTCGTTGCTGATAAGATTGCCCGTCAACTCCGCAAGTATAAAGAGCGTTTGGTCGATCAAAGCCAAAATCACGTCAAAACCAGCGCGATCGTCGAAGAAAAACCCGTCCAACCCGATCTAATCGGCGATCGCACAGCAGAACTTCCTTCGGAAAGTGTGCGCATGAAATATTTTGCTATCCCGTCCATCTCAATTGAAGAGGCCTGGGAACAACTGCAACTGGTCGATCATGATTTCTATATGTTCCGCAACAAAGACACCGATGAAATCAATGTGATCTACATCCGTAATCATGGCGGTTATGGCGTGATTCAGCCCCGCAAAAATGGCGATGAATAGGCCATGAGCAGGTTGTCAATTTTTTAAGTTTAATCATGATAAATTGTTTTACCCAAGTCATTTTGGTTTTGATAACCTCTGGCTTGGGTGATTTTTTGATTCTGAAATGGGATCTCGCATTAAAATAAAGTCATGGGCCAATATTGGGATTATTTTATTTAGGTTAATTCAGTGACAGGGTTTATTCTTCTTCTCTTTGCAGCGTTACTCCCCGCTTTGCTTTCTTTTATTGTGGTTCGTAGGGCAAAGCGACAATTCAGTGAACGAATGAGACGTATTCGGGCCTTAAATAACTATCGACGACGCTTGGATCGAGAGTTTTTTCCGACTTCCTTTGATTCTTTGGAACGATACGGCGATTATATCGGGGATATTAGCTGTCGCAACAATGCCAAGTCTCCCTATCTACGTTGTGCCATTAACCCCAGCGGCCCCTGTGAAGATTGTTCTAGCTATGAAAAAAAACACTAAGCAGTTTTAACAATCCGTTCGGCAGATGAGACAGTTCGGGGGCCACCAGCTGACTCTAAAACTTGTCAAAGCTTGTAAGATGAGGTCAAGTTATTTTGAATTCTTTTAATTTCAACTAAGAATTATGCAGAGGTTGGAATTAAATCTAGCAAACGAAATTTAGCAATTTTAGCGATTTCTATTAAAGCCTGTTTTCTTTCGGTTTCTAGGGAATTTTCTAAACGTTGCTCAAAGGCTTCTAAAATACTCTCTTTCGTATGATTTTTGACGGCAACGATAAAAGGAAAAGCAAATTTATCCTTATAGGCTTGGTTTAATTGCTGAAAACGGTGATATTCCTCGGCACTTAATCGATCTAAACCAACTCCTGCCTGTTCTTTCACTGAGGCTTCGGCCATTTTGGTTTTAGTTGCCAGATCGGGATGGGCGCAAATTAAGTTTAGTTTGTCTGATAAAGCACTTTCTTCAACGGTTTCTACCATTGCTTGATGGAGAGAATTGATATCTTTAAAGGGTCTTTTTGACCAGGTTTTTTCGGCAACCCAGGGAGAATCTTCAAAAATTTTTGCTAAAGATTCGGTAAAGTCTCTCTGGGACATTTGATTTAATTGGGCGATCGCATAAGTCATTTTGATTTAGGAATGTATATTAGTTTTCGTAGGGGCGTATAGCGTACGCCCTTGACTTTCTAACTATAATTTCTAACTGCCTCGATAGGTACTATACGACCAGGGAGAAACTAAAAGAGGGACGTGATAATGACTATCAGGATCAGCGATCGCAAACTGGATAGGAATGCGATTTAAAAATAAAGGTTGGGGCAAATTTTCTGAGTAGTTCGCAAAATAATCTCCTACGATAAAAACTAATTCGTAGAGACCAATTTTAAAGGTTTCACCGATTAGTAAAGCCTCGTCAGCACGACCATCTTGGTTGGTTAAAATACTGGTAATAAGATGGCGATCGCCTGAAATAGAATCAATTGACCAGAGTTCAATGGGTAAATTCGCGGCGGGGCAACCATGAGCCGTATCCAAAACGTGGGTCGTTAATTTTCCTGCCATAGTTATTGAGAGCATATTAAATTTGTTAGGTTCATTTTATGATATTTCTAGATGTGCAAACTTTTTCTGCTATAAATTTGACTCTGAAATCAAATTTTAAAACTACAACGTAAAATCGAGCAAAATGCTTAAATTTTTTAAACAGACTCTCTCCCCTTCTGTGGTGATCGCACTGCTTTTAGGAAGCTTTAGCACTTTTCTTGCCTATAAAGGAGAATACGAGGCTGCAATGGCTGGGGCTGGAGTCGCTGTAGCCGCCGCAACTAGTCGAAGCAACAAGAAAGACGAGTCGGACTCAAGGGATTTGCAAGAGCAATTAAAAATCCAGGAAAAAGAACATGAAATTCAGTTACTTAAACAAAGCTTGGAGCAACAGGCTAAGATAAAGGAGTTAGAACACAAAATTGAATTACTCAGCCAGGGTTTTGGATACAACCTGAAAATCAAGGAGTTAGAATTAGCCCTTAAATTTAGAGAACAGGTTTTTATCTCTCCGCAAACAGAAACCAATCCCTTGTCTGAATTTAAACCAGCTATGCTTGAGGCAAGTCTTCAAGAAGCTACGTCTATAGAATTATCTGAGCATTCTGAGGAAAACCCCCATGAATAAAGAATCGCCGATCAGTCAAGCGTCATCGATGGAAATTACAACAGAAGAAAAATTTGAGCATAACCGTTATAGCAAGAATCTATCTGCGGGGTTAGGGGTTGGCATTGTTTTAACTTCTTCAACTCTTGCGTTGATTGTGCTGTTAGGAACGTCTGACTTTCAAAAAAGTAATTCAGCCAGATATGTTGCCTCTTTTCTAGCAGGATTATTTGGTTTTGCGGCCGTTGAAACATTTCGCCGTACCCTACAGGAAAGTAAGGATTTATGACTTGTGATCCTAACATTTTTTATGTCAGACGGCTATAAATCCTAATTTACTGTGGATTTCTGGCATCAAAGAGAGCAAATAACTAGTTTCAAAAAGCTCAGAATGCTTGTCATCTCGTTACTACTCTTTGCTCAGAAATAGAAAACAGGCACTGGTTCGGTCTGGTCAAAAGTGAAAGAGCTTACTGGGAAAGGGTGAGAAAAAAGAAGTCAATATAAACTGAGAAGAAACCGACCTTAAATTTACAGCCAGTTAACGAACCAGGATTAGCGTTTTGCAAAAAGTCTATTGATAGGGATGATGTTTGATCCAATGCTTGGCAATATCCAGACGACGACAAATCCAAACATCTTCATGGGATTGGACGTAATCTAAAAATCGGGTTAAAGCGGCAATCCGTCCAGGTCTTCCCACTAAACGGGCATGGAGTCCGACAGACATCATTTTAGGAGCCGTTTCGCCTTCTTGGTAAAGGACATCAAAGGCATCTTTTAAATAGGTAAAAAAGTCGTTCCCACTATTAAAGCCTGGAGCGACGCAAAATTTCATATCATTATTGTCCAAGGTATAGGGAATCACTAAATGGGGTTTTCCTTCTACTAAATCCCAATAGGGTAAATCATCGTTATAACCGTCGGAATCATACAAAAATCCCCCTTCTTCGACCACCAAACGACGAGTATTAACACTAGGCGCGTAACGACAATACCATCCCAAGGGGCGATCGCCAGTCAGTTTTTTGAGAGATTCCACTGCTAACTGCATTTGGTGACGTTCTTCGACTTCACTCATATCCTGGAAACCAATCCAACGCCAACCATGACAACAAATGTCGTAACCCGCTTCAACAATAGCACGAGCCGCATCGGGATTCCGTTCTAGGGCCAGAGCGGCTCCAAAAATGGTGATGGGGACATTGCGAGATTTAAAAAGCCGCATTAATCGCCAAAACCCCGCACGGGAACCATATTCATAGATAGATTCCACAATCAAATCCCGTTTCCCGTCTCCCATCGAAGCCCCTGGCACTTCCCAGAGATAGGTTTCTGAGCGATTATCGCCATCAGGGATCGAGTATTCTGAACCTTCTTCGTAATTAAGAACAATTTGTAACGCTAAACGAGCATTATTGGGCCATTTGGGATCGGGGGGATTAGCACCGTAGCCAATTAAATCGCGGGGATAGGTCATGGTCAGGATTTGATAATGTTTGGAATAATGAGAAAATCGTTAGAAAAGTTAGGCAAATTAAACGGTGACAGGAGTTGTCGCTAGTTTGTAAGCCGCCCAACCGCCGTGATGGGAAATATCGGGATCGCCTTGTTTTTTAATTAATTCACGGGGATAGAGCATAGCCAACAAAACTTCGCCATCGCTGAGAACAACTTGCGCTGGATACATATTAGGGGGTTCGGTGGCTAAAAGATGTTCATACTGCGATCGCGTCATTTCGTAAACTTCACCAGGAATGGAAATACCATTTTCGGTAACAGCATAAATGCCAGGATGCCAACCATTACCAACGGAATGCAAGCGGTAGTTCGGTTCAGTTTGGGCGGTTTTAATGAATTGGGCGGATTGCAAATTTTGATGATCGGGCTGGCCTCGTAGCGCGGAGCCACAGATAAAAAAGCGAATGGTTTCGGGATTATTACTCATATTCTTTAGTCGTCTAACAATCTAGGACAAATCAAAAGACATTGTATACCGTATACATTGATTTTGCAAGCAGTCCCAAAATGGAATCTCGGAATCTTCTATGGCGTTTCCTAACACAGTGATTTTTCAAAAAAAAGCCTTGCTGTAAATTTTGCGTTAATTTATGTTTAATGTACGGGCAAAGTTATACGGTAAACTATTGCTTGTCTGCGGTCACAGATTTTGTTACCGTGACAGCTTTGACTGTCTATATAAAAAATTATTGGTAATGGATCTCAAATCACTCATCCGCGATATCCCCGATTTTCCTAAACCTGGGATTCTTTTTCGGGATATTACGACTCTTCTGGGTCATCCTGAAGGACTTAGGTACACCATTGATACGCTAACTGAAAAATGTAAGGCGATGGGACTTACCCCCGATTACGTTGTTGGTATGGAATCTAGAGGGTTTTTATTTGGCGTACCCCTGGCGTACCATTTGGGGGCTGGATTTATCCCTGTCCGTAAACCGGGTAAATTGCCTGCGGCAGTCCATCAAATCGAGTATGACCTAGAATATGGCACTGATAGCCTAGAAATTCATCAAGATGCGCTACAAAATCACCATAGTGTCCTTATTGTTGATGATTTGATTGCTACGGGTGGTACGGCAAAGGCTACGGCGGAATTACTTTCTTGTATTGGCTGTAATGTTTTGGGATTTGCTTTTATTATTGAATTACAAGATCTTGGCGGACGAAAACGACTGCCAGATTTACCGATCATTACTCTTGTTGAGTATTAAATGACGACGCGATCGCCTGCTTCACCCATTATTAATCGCTGGTTTAGTCAGATTGTTATCTGGTTGACCAGTGAAACTTTTTTGTATATTGCCAAGCGTATTTTCCAAGGGGTATTAACGCTTTTATTGGCTTCTTTATTAAGCTTTTTGATTATTCAGTTGGCTCCAGGGAGTTATCTGGATACGCTCCAACAAAATCCTAAAATTTCTCCTGAAACCATTAAGGAAATTAAAATTCAATTTGGTTTAGATAAGCCTTGGTATGTCCAATATTGGCTCTGGCTTGTGCAGGTCATTACTCGCTTTAATTTTGGACAAAGTTTTGTTTACAATCGTTCTGTTGGTTCTTTATTATTGGAACGCATTCCAGCAACGTTATTATTAGCCATTTCTTCGATTATTATTACATGGGTGATCGCGATTCCTTTGGGGGTAATTAGTGCGGTTAAACAAAGTACCTTACTCGATAAAGTTCTACGAGTTTTGAGTTATTTTGGTCAGGGTTTTCCTAGTTTTATTACGGCTTTAGTGTTACTGATTGTTGCTCAGAATGTTTCTCCCCTCTTGCCCGTTGGCGATATGACGAGCATTGATTATGCAGAATTTTCGACGGTAGGTAAAATTAGTGACATTCTTTGGCACATGATCTTGCCGACCTTAGCTTTAAGTATTACCAGCTTTGCAGGATTGCAACGATTGACTAGGGGGCAATTATTGGACGTGATGCGTCAGGACTATATCCAGACCGCTAGGGCTAAGGGATTGCCTGAAAATAAGGTTATTTACGTTCATGCTCTGCGTAATGCGATTAATCCCCTCATTACCCTGCTGGGATTTGAATTTTCCAGCTTATTAAGTGGAGCTTTTATTGCTGAATTTTTCTTCAATTGGCCAGGGTTAGGACGATTAATTTTACAAGCGGTCACCGCTCAAGATTTGTATCTTGTTATGGGCAGTTTAATGATGGGAGCCGCTATGTTAATTGTGGGGAATTTACTGGCTGATTTACTCTTGAAAGCGGTTGATCCTCGCATTAAACTGTCTGATTTAAAATGATTTTTGACTAATTTATCATTATCTGAAAAATGTTTACTGAAATTCATTATATTCTGCGCTCTAGATTAGATGGACAATACGTGACGGCTCGTGTTAAAAATCCTGATAATAATGGAGAAATTAACTATCTTTTATTATTTAAAGAAGATTATGAAGCGTTGAGTTATGTTAATACCCACGCGCCCGATGTGGCTGGTCGTTTTGCGGTGGAGTCGGTAACAGGAACTCAACTCAAAAATCAACTTCAACGCTGGGGTTTTGCTGGAGTGGGTCTGGTGCAGGAGCCGCTAGAACCCAAAATTCAGTTTTTGAAGATCTAAATCTAATTTTTTAGAATGCGATCGCCTCTTTTTGATCTAATTTGTTTATTAGTTTTTGATTAGATGGAGTAACTAGAAAAGTCTGATCAATCTCAATCAGCAGACGCGATCGCTGAACTATTCTGAAAATTAAAATAGATAGTCAAACAGTTTACTGATTGTAATTGCGGGTAAAGGATTCTTGTTTGAGATAAACAAAACGTGGAGCCAGGGGAGGTAAATTTTCGGCGGCATTAAACCGAGTATCATATTCCCAGTTTCGAGCAGGTGGGGTATAGAGTTGGCTCGACATAGCACCACTTACATGAAGCGGTGTGCTAGTACTGACAAATGACCCCCGATAAGTTAACAGCACTCCTCCCCACTGTTCTAAAAATCGAGGATAGTTTTCTAAACCCCCATTATAACCAGGAGTCTCAACTGAATTGGTAATATCTGTACCCGCTAGAAATGCTGAGTTAATCGTTGTTGGGGTAGGCGTTATTTTGGCCGCACTACTACCCGTATTACAATTCTGTCCGCTAAGCTTATGGATGGCAAAATTCGTATTAAGACAAGCATTGGATAAAACATTAAGAGAATCAGCTAAAATACTGGCGGGTTGCCAATTGACGATGTTGTAATCTCCTTGAACATACACGGCTTGATCGCTGACGAAAGTTAAGCCTGTGGGGTCAGAATTACCAATTTTTGCTAAACCAGGAAGTTGTTGCGCTTGAACCAAGGCAAAACCATAGGGACTTTGCTTGCCATTCGCAGAAGTATAGGTAGTTTTGTTAATAGTTGCATGGAAAACAAAGCCCCCTTCAGAAGTATCAGAACCCGCTAAACCTAAGTTTTGAAAAGAACCAGCAGGTGCATTGCTATCGGCGGGGGCAGTAGCAAAAAGACGTTGATCAACCTGATATTCCAAACCTCCATTGACATAACGTCCGACTTTATTCCAAATAGTTAAGCTTTCAATATTAATTTGTAGTAACCGCATATTCCTTGTTTCTCTGTCGTTACGAAAGGCAGGGGAAGTAGTTTGTCCAATATCTTGGATAGGTGCGCTCACAAAGAAACGACCATCAAGAGCAGCGATCGCAGCAGGGTTTGAGGCGGCCAGATTTGCTTTGAGAGTATCTTTCTCAGTAGTAGTTAAATTCGTGAAAGTATCAACAATGGAATTTAGGGAAGTACCGACAGAAAAAGAAAGTTTTCCTTCATTAAAAGCAATAGGAGTTGTCTGAGAAACTATCACAATATAGAGAGCATCTGCAAGAGCAGCTTTCTGCTCATCAGTTAAAGTGACACCAGGATTTAAAGCACAGCGATCATTCGGATCATTCAGAGCAGCAACACTGCCCGCAGTAACAGGAGTTGTTGTGGATGCCAAATTATTTTTCAGGGTATTTCTTTGAGCAGTTGTTAAATTTGTAAAAGTATCAACAACGGTATTTAGAGAAGTTACTACCGTAGGAGAACTTCCTATGATAAAAGAACGATTCCATCCGTAATAGGCGTATGGAGTTTTTAAGGAAACTATTGCACGATAAAGAGTACTCGCAAGGGCAGTTCTCTGTGCGGGCGTTAGCGTAATACCAGTACCAGGATTAAAAGGAATAACTGAAGGATCGCAACCAGGTGTATAGTTTGAATTAGGAATACCAGCTAAATTTTTAGAAACTAAAACAGGTTGAAGTAAACTGCGGCGTTCCCCTTCTGTTAGGGGTTGTGGGGGAAAATTGACAGTACCATTAGCACTGCGTGAAACTGGAGTCATTTGAAAAGGAATATCTGTCGCATTAGAACCAGGAGTATAAAGAATTTTTAGATCGGCTTTTTGGGAATAATCTCCATTGAGATCTAAAATACTGGCATTAGGAATAGAGAGCGCATCAATCCCTAATTTGACTTGGCTTCCCCAAGCAGTAGCAACTCTGTTGGCATCCATCGCGGCTGTAGTCTGACTCGTACTGCCAGTTCCATTAAATAACAAGTTTAAAAATGTCCCTGCCATATTCATAATTCTTACTCTGCCGTCAGGATAGGTCTGATTATTATTTTTACGAAAGCTGTATAAATTTTTAGAAAGTGTAACTTGGCTATTAATATTGAGACCGTTATCAGAACCCATATAAAGATTCCCATTAGTATGAATTGGCCCAGAAAGATTCATTACAGGCCCTGGTAAAATTTCTAGATCATTAAGATAAAAAGCTGCAAACTGAAACATCGGAACCAAGCGAGATTTGATCGCCATTTCTGTCATAGCGGTGACTTGACCTGATGAAACATTGGCTTGTTGAGTAACAGAATTAATAGAATAGCGGTATTCCAACATATTAAGATTTTGGAAACTTTCTCCAGTGGGAACTGTTCCCGTTGGTGGTTGTCCATTTTGTTGATAACTCGTACTGTCCACCACATAGCTATAGGCAGTGATACCATTACTAGAACTATCAGAGGCGGCAAAAGTCTGAGATTGGCAAGCAAAGTGTCCTGAACCATTATTAGTGTTATCGGCATCCATACAAGCTGATAAAGATGTGGGGGCAGTTCCCGTTGGTGTAAGATAATTAATAAAAATACCGCGTAATAGCTCTGCTCGTGTATTCAGTGCGCCTTCAGCCCCATAAAAACCACTATTACTATTGGCGGCAGACTTCACACTGATGCTATGAACCTTGGCTAAAATTGCATAGGCAACTAATAAACCCGATAAGGCGATCGAGAGGGAAATTATCAGAAAAAGAATATAACCTTGGGGAGTATGGGAGGGCTTTTTGTAAAGTTGAATGAGACCTCGATAAAAAAATTGCAAAGTTTTGCTTTTATGATTAATCATGATGAATTCCTCTGGAGAATAAAGTTTATAAATTAGTAATTGAGAACATTACGGGGTAAAAAGTTTTGAGTTTGTTGAAGGTTGTTAGAAACCCCTTGGGGTTTGAGGGTGACATTAATGGAATAAAGTTGAGACCAGGCGTAGGAATTGGGGAGTGTAGTCGTCGCAGGAGAAGAAGGGGGAGGATTGTTACTACAAGTAGTCGCTCCAGCTTGAGTAATTATCCAACAAAGAAATTGAGCCGTAGTAGTACTCGTAATATCCTGTTGAACGGTTGCTGTGACTGCAAAATTACCTATTTTATTGACTAAGTTAACGGGATTGCCATTATTAACAATCAGTTGTAAATTTTGTAATTTATCGGCTGGACAAGAAGCATCTGAAATACTACTATCACTACATCCCAAACGATATTTTCGCTCTTCTATTAGCATTATTTTTGCTGAACTAATGTTATAGGTTCCTGTTAGGGTTCCATTAACAATCAAAGAAGTAGAAGTAGTAGAACTAGAATTAGGATAGAAATTTTCACCTGTATAATTTAAAAATTCTCCGCTTCCATTGGTACTGGGATAAATAAAAATTCTGACAGTTCCACCATTTTGTAAACGATAGTTTTTTAATGCGGTGACAACAGCAATACCTGCCGTATCATTGGCACAACCTGCCTCTGGTGGAACAGTACTTGGTGGTAATGGTCGTAAAGAGTTCAGCACAAAAATCTCCGTTGGCGATCCTGAAATAGTTGTCGGTGGAGTTGTAGCGTTATTTGGACAAATCCTGGGTTGAGTTCCTAAAACTAATCGACGTAGGGTAATTTCTGAGTTAAAAGTGGGAAAAGTTGGTGAATTTAAATTAGGTGTACCAGCATTCGTGGGATAGGGACTGATTAAAACCGCAGGAAAACTAGCATCAAGGCCCGCTCCTGCTTGTTTAATATCTGAACCAACAATACTAAATGCCGTTGTTAGGTTCTGGTTAGCTTCATTTTTGGCTTGATCGTTCAAATAAAGTTGTCGATTCCAAGAAAATCCTAAATAGGCTAATTGGATGATGATTCCTGCTACCAGCATGGACAAAAGAAGTTCGACTAAGCTTATTCCCTTGGATAAATTTTGAGAGATTTTAGTCCTAAAAATTAAGGATTTTAAATAAAAATAAAACCTAGCGGAGACTCGAAAAGACGGTTTCAACTTGATAAATTTTTTCATGGGGAGAACTACCTTTTTCGATGCGAATGAGAATATCACGGGAAGGATAAGAGTTACTGGAGGCAGTGTTACAAGTGGGGGTTGCGGCATTAACATTACTTAAATCAACGCAGACATATTGATTAATTCTGTAGGTTTTTCCTGCATATTCTTTGGTGGTAACAGTATTTCCCAGAGGAACTGTGGTAATCCGCGATCGCCTTAAGTTATCTAAGACATTATTAGAAAGGGCGATCGCATCAGACATACTTCGTTTATCGGAATTTTCCATCGCGAAGATCATAAAAGCGGGAAACATGATCGTTAAAGTAATCGATAAGATAATCATCGAGACCAAACTTTCTGTTAAAGTGAAACCTTTTTGATCAGATGGATGACGAATAAGAGAAATTATTTTTAGACCTAGATTTTGCATACATAAACCTCGATAAATTTTTATTCAGATCAGAATTTAAAAGATAAAACAACTAAAAATGACCTAATTAATATCAACGGAATCCATCGCTCCACCTGCATAAAGCGTGACTTGGTTAGCCTGAGAGGTTTTAGTGTTCGTTAGAACAACAGCTAAATTTGCGCCATTCATTTTGTTAGAACCATCAAAAAAAGTAACAAAACCTTGACTATTAACGCACACACTCCAGTTCGTAACCCCAGATCCAGCCATCGTGATATTATCCTCCAAGATCAAATCTTCTGACATAAAAATACTGTCATTTACCCAATCTTTAACCATCGTTACAGAAGTATTTGCCGCTTGAATTGAAGCAATGGGCGTTCCTATTTGAAGAGTTTGAGCATCGGGATTAACGGAAAGAACATCTTTCGCTGAACCCGAACCAACCTTAATTTTGTCTCCCATCGCAAACCCGTTGACGCTATTCACATTTAGGCTTTGGTCGGCGGCGACTGTTGCTGTCCTTAAAGTGGTACTCGCATCGCAACTGCCACTTTTGGCTGACTCTACTTTCAATTTTGTGGTGGGATTACTAGGATCGGGTCGAACCCGATAGGTAGAAGTGGTGGACATGGCTTTTAATCGCACGGCTTTTAATATCCCTGTCACGCGATCGCGACTATCGGCTAAAGGATTTTCGTACCAAGATTTCCCGATCGATGCGATCGCCGCCAGAATGCCGATAATCGCCACAACCACCAAAAGTTCCGCCAATGTATATCCACTAAACTGGTTTTTCCTGATATTTGGTAGGAGTTTTTGACACAAAATTAGCGTTTTTGTCCTTTGTTTCGATGACATGATATTCCCTGATCTTCTTATTTGACTGAACAAAATATAGATTTATTAATGACTTGAATAAAGTGAGATAACCAGGAAAGTCAATTTGAAAATACGATAGACTATTAAGAAAAATATACTGACAGTCTCATTC
>JBEIFD010000006.1:0-19749 GCA_040382535.1 Merismopediaceae cyanobacterium | reverse complement strand
CCTAGTAGCTAACTATTGCTGTGGCTCCTGACCAAATTTTGCATTAATGGCGATCGCGTTTTTTCTGATCCTAGAGAGCGCGATCGCTCTTCCCGAATAGCAAATAGAATATTTTGTGATAGGTTTCGGGGTCGTTGAAAACAACCTCCTATTTTAATGCTACGAGAAATCGTCCAGATCGTTTATCCATCAAAGACAAATGGCTCACGTATGCAATAGAAAATCCTGAATAAATTCAAATTCAAACAGATGGTAGAATTCGGCTATGGGCCAGAATTGCTCAAGCGGAGGGAAAATATCTTCGTGTTGTTCTCCTCCCAGATCACGAAACCATTCACAATGCCTTTTTCGATAGAAGATTTAAACCATGAAACTCCAGTATTTTAAAGATACCGATACCCTATATATCGAGTTTAAAAACTCTGGTATTGTTGATACTCAAGACCTTGATGAAAATACCTTACTAGAGTTCGATGAAGAAGGTGCAATTTGTGCAATCACGATGGAACACGCCAGCCAAAGGGCAGATATTCACCAACTCACAACAGAAGGAATCGCCGCGTAAGTCTGCGATCGCGTAGCGGCACTGCGTGATCGCCTTTAAAATTGAGAGGCGATCTGTCAGTTGCGTTCCTTAACGACAACACCCTTGATTGATGTCAAAACTATTTCTGGTATGACTATCTATCTTGTTATCCCGAAGGTTTCTGGCTATTATCGGAGAATATACGGGATTTTTCTGGATATTCTTCTTATACAAGGGGATTATACAGAAATTTTCTCTTTTTTGCTTTCTAGAGATTGACTATACGGAAAATGTCAGTATAATCAATAGTTATACAGACCAAACCTCTAAAAACTCTTTTGACAGTAAATCACATCACTTTTTTATATTTTGTCAACAATTCGTTTTTTGGTAATTTGACCTATGCCTACTTATAGCGTTAGCGACATTTTAGAAATTATCAAAACTCTAACCCCCGAACAAAAGCTGGAGCTTCAAAGCGAACTCCCCATTGTTCTAGCTGCTGTTGGCAAGGAGATGACAACTCCTGTTAAGAGTCAAAGTATGAGTGGGGTAACTATTACAGGTAGTAGTGAAATTGATCTTAGTCAAATTCAAGCAGAGCAGGGAAGTAGTATTGATCAAAGTAAGACTCAGGCAACACTAGAGAATACTGATTTAAAGGAAGCGTTGAGTGTGCTGGAAAAATTAAAGCAGACAGTTACCACCAATAGCAACCTCAATCCTCTGATAAAGGAAGTGGCAGAGGAGAAAATTCAGGCAATCCAGAAAGAAGTGCAAAAGCCACAGCCTGATAAAAGTTTGGTGGATCAGACAATTACTGCTCTGAAGAAGGGATTGGCAGGAGTAGAAGAATTAGCAGAACCAGTGATGAAAGTTGCCAGTTTAGTGGCTAAAGCCTGGATGGTAATCCCATGACACAGGAATTTTCTAAGAGTTTAGGTGAGGGTGGACGCGAGCAGACAATCCATGATGTGTCGGTTGTTAGTAGCCAAAACGTTACATTTAACCAGACACAAATTATCCAGATCTCAGTTGAAGAGGTCAAGACTCGGAAATTCATTATCACATCCCCTTATAAAGGGCTAAAGAAGTTTGAATCAGAAGATAAGGATCGCTTTTTTGGACGGGATCAGTTTCTCACAGGGTTGGTGAATGAACTGGAGCAGAACAATTTTGTATTACTTCTAGGTGCATCAGGAAGTGGTAAATCTTCGGTAATTAGAGCAGGTTTGATTCCTTGGCTGGCAGAGAGGCAAGGGAGTCATTTTATGAATCTGGTCTTTACTCCAGATCAAGATCCGTTTGAATCGCTGTATGCCAGTTTGTTAGGGAAGTATAAACAGTCAGAAGCACAGATTGCTCGTATTACCAAGGAAGATACGCTAACTCAGTTAGTGCGATCGCTCAAGCAGAAGGATGCCTACTGGTTCATTCTCATCGACCAGTTTGAGGAGTTGTTTACTACCACTGAGTCAAGCAAACGAGATGTCTTCATCAAGAGTTTGGTGCAACTGGTAAAAACTCTCGACAAAGCTGGAGATCGCTCGGTCAAACTTGTAGCAACGATGCGAGCAGATTTTTTGGATCGGCTCAGTCCCTATCCCGACTTAATCAAGATAACAGATAAGCATCGCCCCATGATTGCAGAAATGCAGTTGGATGAATTGCGTTTGGCGATCGAACAACCTGCTGCTCATCATGGCGTAGTGTTTGAGACTGGGTTAGTCAAGCAAATCATTGATGACGTGCAAGGACAGGCTGGCTATTTGCCATTGTTGCAGTACACGCTAGATCTGTTGTGGGAAACTGAAGTTCAGAGCCAAAGCATTGCAGATCGGACGCTCAATATCAGCAATTATCGGAAATTGGGAGGGGTGCGAGGTGCACTCCAGCAGCACGTAGATCAAATCTACAAGTCTTTGTCTGAATCGGAAAAATTAGCGGCTCAGAGGATATTTCTAAAGTTAGTGGGCATTGGCGAAGATGAAGAATCTGGAACTGAGTGGAAACCTGTTCGGCGACGTGCCACTCGTTCAGAGTTTAGCGATCCACTAGAGCAGACCGTTTTGACTCAGTTAGTCAATCAGAACTTATTGGTTAGTAATCGTGTAGCTGACTCCCAAGAAAGCACGATTGAGATTGCTCATGAAGCTTTGCTGACTTCCTGGGTAACATTAAATACTTGGATTAAGGAAAATCGTCAGGCGATCGCTTTACGAAACCGTTTGAACGATGATGTTGAACAATGGAAAAAGACAAAATCAAACGAGGATTTGTGGTCGGGTTCTAAATTAGAGCAGATTTTAGAATTAAGACGAGATGAAACTTTCAACAATATTCTCGGTGGCCTAAATCAGGAAGCTAATAATTTTGTAGATATTAGTCAGGGGGAACGCGATCGCATTCAGAAAGAAAGAGTACGTCTCCAACGCAGGGCCATTCAATGGCTCTCAGGTGGCTTAATATTAGCTTTGGCAGCAGCCAGCGTAGCAACATTTCAATGGTATAGAGTAGAACGTCTTAATCAAGAAGTATTTGCTCATCAATTAGCATCTCAGTCTAAAGTTTTATTAGGACAGAGAAGTGGTAAATCTAACATTAAAGGAGCACTTCTGGCCGTGGAGTCCTATAAGCACTTCAACCAATTGAAGGAACAATCACCGGATGTTAATGCCATCTTGAGTCAAGGTTTAGACATACTTCCAAGATTACTCCTTAAACACGATGCATCAATCTCTACCTTGTCATTAAGTCGAGAGGGTACTATTGTTGCTACTTCTGGAGAAGAAGGAACAATTTGGTTATGGAATACAATTGATGGAAGGCTAATTGACCACTTCCAAAATAATGCTCCAGTTTCCCAGATAAGATTCAGCCCTGTTAGTAATATTGTGGCTACTGCGAGTAAGGATGGAACTGTTCGATTATGGGATATTACTCATAAAAAGCAGATTGCTCTATTTAGTCATAATTCTAGTGTTTTATATATAGTTTTTAGCCATAATGGTAAGAGTATAGCTACTGCGAGTAAGGATGGAACTGTTCGATTATGGGATATCAAAACTCAAAAAATTCTTACTCATTTTATTGATAATAAAAGTATTTCCTCGTTAGATATTAGCCAAAATGGTATGTTGATAGCTACCGGTAGTGGAGACAATCTCGCACGGGTCTGGGATGTGCGGACAGGCAAAATATTGGTTCAATTGCGGCATGGGCATGAAAATTTGAACAACATTGGTGGACTTCGGGTTGGAACTGGAACTCGTGAAATTACCGGGGTTACTAGCGTTAAATTCAGTTCAGATGGAAATATGCTTGTAACTGGATGTATAGATGGTAGTGCAAGGATATGGAATATCAAAACTGGTAAGCAAGTCAGGTATCTTAATCACGAGGACATCGTTACGGCTATCGAACTAAGTGCAGATGGTAAAACAATAGTTACTGGAGAATTGGGAGGAGCAATTCGGTTATGGAACTTTTTAACTGGAAAAGAAATAAATCGATTCGATCAAGAAGACCCGCTTGTAGATATGGCTTTCAACTCAAATTCGATGACATTAATTACTGCATATGGCAATGATGTTGCTTCAGTATGGAATATTAACAAAGGGAGAAAAAATATTCAAATCGGTTACAGAAAAAGTATAACCGCAGCCGCCTTTAACTCAGATGCTAGTAGAGTAGTTACGGGTGGTCAGAATATAGTTCAGGTTTGGGATACTACAACGGGGAAAGAAATAACTCGTTTTCCACACAATGGAAGAATCAGCGATATTGCTTTCAGTCCAACAGACAACTCAATAATTACGGGAAGCGTTGACAATGATGTTGTTTTTTGGAGTATAAATTCACGAGGAATTTATGAACAGAAATTTTTATTAGGTGTTTATGCCTCAAAGGTTAAACTTAGTCATGATGGTAGCTTGCTTATAACAATTGGCAATGTAAATCGAATTGAAAGCAATGAAAACCCTGCTGATGTATTTGATAGTAAAATCCAGGTTTGGAATGTCAAAACTCATAAGAGAATAGCCAACTTTAACTACAAAAATGATCTACACTTATCTGTAGATATTGGCCCCCACAATAACCAAATTGCTATAGCCGAAGATAATGTCGTTAAAATTTGGGATATTACAACTCAAACAGAAGTCACTCACTTCAATGGAAATGGTAAAGTTTCAGTTCTAGCCTACAGCCCTGATGGCACTAAGTTAGCCATTGGGAGTGGGAACGTTATAAGGATTCTGAATATAAAATCAGGCAAAGAAATATCTCAATTTAATCATTCATCTGACATTAATGTTGTGGAATTCATTCCAAACACTAATATAATAGCTACTGCAACTGAAGATGGGACTTTGCAGTTCTCGGATATCAAATTACAGAGGGAAATCTTTTATGTTAACCACAATGATACAGTTTACGGGATAAAATTCAATTCTGATAAAAGCATGTATTATACTATTAGTCGTGATGGCTTAATTAATGTAACACCAATACAATCTTCTGAAGAGTTAGAGAGGCAGATTTGTAATCGCTTACAACATAATCTTTCTGCGACTGATTGGATAAGTTATCTGGGATCAGAGCTTACTCAATATCAACTTACGTGTCCAAAAATTGCACCTGATTTAAGCGTTATTGAGCAAGTTCTGAATAAATATAAGCCTGATAATGCTATTAGAATTGTATTTAATTTAGTTCAAAATCAATGGGTTGCCAAAGACAATGATAAGAAGGACTATTATCTGGGTTTAGCAAATTGGATGCCAAGCAAAGGTTATATTGAATCAGCAATCTCTTTTTTCAGAGATCTTGCAAAAAAAGAAGATATTCCATCTGAATACTGGAATAATCTTTGTTGGTTCGGCAGTCTATATAATCAACCAAGTCAAGTTATGTTTGCTTGTAATAAAGCTGTCGAGCTTGCGCCGAATGATCCTGAGACAAAGGATAGTAGAGGTACTGCAAGAGCTTTAGTTGGTGATAAACATGGTGCAATTCAGGATTTTAGTACCTATTTAAACTGGGACAAAGCTTCCGATATCAAAAAAACGAGAAGAAAAGAGTGGATTAAAAAGCTAGAGGCAGGTGAGAATCCATTAACAAATGAGGTGTTAGTAAAATTAAGGGAGGAAGAGTCTCTTTAAGATTCCGTGTGTAAATGTTTAGTGGTGCAGAAAACTTTATGAGCATCGCCGAAAGTAGTTATTTGTCTTTTAATCAGTCTTTAAATGTAACGCACCTTATTTTTGTTTAAACAATCGTGAGCAAAATCCGAATGTTAGAATATTGGAAAACATACCCAACCCAAGCTCAATAGAATCCATGACTCTAACCCTTAACCTACCCTCAGAAGTTGAGCAATATCTCTTACAGGAAGCCAATCAAAAAGGGATTTCAATTGAATCTGTGACATTACAGCTTTTAAAGAGCTTTATTCTTTTAAAGCAAAGACAAACTAAGGCAGTTAACCTAATTCAGTCTTGGATAGATGACGAAGACAATAACGAACAACAAGAAACAGGTCAATACTTGATCCATGCCTTGGATGAAGATCGTTTTTCTGAGCGTAAATTGTTCCCAATTGAGATGAAGGGAGTAACTTGGTGAGCAGAATCATAATGTTGGATTCAGGGCCACTTGGTCTAATCACCAATCCAAAGTTATCTACTGAAAGTGAAGCTTGCGCTCATTGGCTTCAAACTCACATCACATCAGGTAGTCGTACTATAATTCCAGAAATTGCTGATTATGAGGTTCGCCGCGAATTATTGCGAGCAAACAAGACAAAAGGTATAGCTCGTCTAGATGAGTTAGGCAAGTTGATTGAGTATTTCCCAATTACAACGGCTGCCATGCGCCAAGCTGCAAAACTTTGGGCAGAAGCTCGTCAGCAAGGGCAAGCAACAGCAGGTGATAAAACAATTGACGGTGATATGATTTTGGTGGCACAAGCTATAACTCTTGGTGTTCCAGATATTGTAATTGCGACAACGAATGTGGGGCATCTATCGAGGTTTATTGCAGCCGAGTTATGGCAAAACGTTGCCCCAGGTTAGCCGCCACCTAACTAGACCGTTATTAGGCAAGTAAAAAAGGTTGGCTTCGTTGTGGATTTCCAGAAGGCTATCGGCGATCGCGTTTTTCCAATGTTAGAGATTACCTGAAATTAAATTTTTGCTTGACATAGTTAAATCCGTGCAACAGAACTCAACGCTCATCAAAATAGATTTTTTACGATTCATCGGTGTAGCCATCGGTGGCATAGTTGCCTATGCTATTACGAGCAATCTTCCAGAATTAGGTTCTGCCTTCACTTGTGCGGTCGTGATTATGACCCTTTCAGCCCTATCCAGCACTCGTCAAGCCCATCCCTGGCTCTGGTGGGGCAACTTAGGCGCGATCGCGGGAGCGGTCGGGGGAACTGCCTTGGTGATTGCCAATCCTCAAGAGTTGATGATGAAAGCTGAATTTGCAGATCGAGTAGCCAGTATTGCTTTTCTGGGAATTGCGGGCATAGTTTCAGGGCTTTTTATTGGTAAAGGTTCCCATGATTTAACATTGCCTCGTCCCAAGGAATTTATCAAGGGAGCCAGTGCCTTAACCACCGTTGCCTATGCCACGATTGTCACCATTAAGTTTATTTTTGAAGGGCTTGATCCAGCACGAACTCTTTCTAGTCGTCTCAGTACGACAACGACAATTTTAGTAGCGGCTCTAGCTATTCCAGGTTGGCTTGGCTACCGTCTTGGCTATGTGCAGTTTTTGAATAGGCCAAAACTACCCCCTGAGAACTAAACTGATTTTAGGCGATCGCGCCATTTTTGCTTGTTAATAGCCTCAATTTAATTAATATAATAAAAAATATTTTTTCTTTAAATTTCAATAAAAATCATGATTACTTCTTCT
Source organism: Merismopediaceae cyanobacterium (assembly GCA_040382535.1). GTDB lineage: Bacteria > Cyanobacteriota > Cyanobacteriia > Cyanobacteriales > Microcystaceae > Snowella. Next base: position 12,299 of record JBEIFD010000006.1, on the reverse strand, counting down.
GTTACCTTCACCTTCCCTATTAAAACCATTAATTTATCTCCTGGTAGTCACATTTTGATTAACAACGTGAGTTGGCAAGAATATGAAAACCTCTTAGATGAATTTGGAGAAACAAGACATCATCCTCGAATTAATTATTATCACGGAACCCTAGAATTAATGGCTCCCTTACCTTCCCATGAACGCCCAAATCGAATTATTGCCTACATTGTTACAGCGATTCTGGATTCTCAAAATCGAGATTGGGAAGATTTTGGTTCAACTACATTTAAAAAATCTCCAGAAGTTGGTTTAGAACCTGATACCTGTTTTTATATTGAAAATGCAGCTCAAGTTCGTCCTAATCTACGAATAAATATGAGCATTGATCCACCTCCCGACTTGGCAATTGAATCGGATGTTACCTCAAAAACAACCCTAAAAGCCTATGCAATTCTAGGTGTTTCAGAAGTTTGGATTTACGAAAATGATCAATTAAAAATTTTTGTCTTACAAAAAAAAGGTTACAGTGAAACTCTTAATAGTTTGATTTTTCCCGATTTTAATCTGGTAAAAATAGTTCCAATTTTGGTCAAACAAGCTTTTCAAATAGGAGCGAGTCAAATGTTACGAGAATTTCGTCGTTCGCTAGTAAACGGATTTTCAGCTAACTGAATTAATCTGCGATTATCAGCATACTTTTATCCCAAAATATTACTCTAAAACCTAACTATTGCTAATTATTATGACAACCTTCCTTCCCCCTCGTATTCATGTTTTAAGCAAACCGACAGGCGCAATTTGTAATCTGGACTGCTCCTATTGTTTTTTTCTAGATAAGGAAGAGTTTTATCCTGGTAGTAAATTTCGCATGACAGATGAGATACTAGAAATCTATATTCGGCAACTGATTGAAGCTCATAAGACTCCTGAAGTAACCGTTGCTTGGCAGGGAGGAGAGCCGACTTTGATGGGCGTTGATTTTTTTAGAAAGGCGATCGCGTATCAGGAGAAATATCGTAAACCAGGCATGACCTTTGAAAATACCTTACAAACCAATGGCACACTTTTAGATGATGAATGGTGTGAATTTTTTAAAGAGAATAATTATCTGATCGGTTTAAGTTTAGATGGGCCGAGAGAATTACATGATGCGAATCGAGTTGATAAAAAAGGTAGCCCTACTTTTGACCGAGTAATGCGGGGTTTACGGCTCCTACAAAAACATGGCGTTGAATACAATATTTTAACAACCGTTAATCGGATTAATGCGGCGCATCCTTTGGAAGTTTATCGCTTTTTGCGGGATGAAGTTAAAACCACTTGGATACAATTTATTCCCGTTGTAGAGCGCATTAATGAAGATGGTAAAACCCTCTATCAACAGGGGGTAACAGTTTCGGAAAATTCCGTTTTACCTAAACAATTTGGCAATTTTTTAACCACAATTTTTGATGAATGGGTACGCAAAGATGTAGGTAAAATCTTTGTGCAAACCTTTGAAGCGGCGGTCAGAAGTTGGTTAAATATGCCGACGGGAATGTGCTTTTTTTCACCGACCTGTGGTTCGGGTGTTGCCCTAGAACACAATGGCGATCTCTATTCTTGCGATCATTTTGTGGAACCCGATTATCTATTAGGCAATATTCAAGAACATTCGATGGCGGAATTGGTTGGTAGCGATCGCCAATTTAAGTTTGGGCAGGACAAATTAGACACCTTACCGAAGTATTGCCGAGAGTGTGAAGTGCGTTTTGCCTGTCATGGCGAATGTCCCAAACATCGTTTTATTCATACTCCCGATGGCGAGCCTGGTTTAAATTATCTCTGTGCAGGTTATAAGCAGTTTTTCACCCACATTGATGAACCCCTAAAAATAATGGTTGATCTCTTCAATAAAGGACGAGCGGCAGAGGAAGTCATGCAAAAACTAGCGATTAAAGATCGGACTAAGAAAAAGCCCGCAGGATTTGGTAAAAAGGTTTAACAATCGATAAACGACGATCAAAACGATGATAAGATTCAATCATAATTTTAATTTAATCTATGAAACGCATCCATAGCGCGATCGCAGTTTTTGTTAGTTGTTTAATTTTAATATTGAATCATTCTATGTCTTTAGCTCAAAATTCTTCCAGCGATCCTTTGCCTTCTTGGAATTCAGGAACAGTGAAAACAGCCATTATCGAATTTGTCAATAGTACTACTACGTTAGGCGGTCCCGATTATCTTTCTCCTGAAAACCGTATAGCCACTTTTGATAATGACGGAACACTCTGGGCAGAAAAACCGTTAATCCAAGGAATGTTTGTTTTAGAACGTTTAAAAGCTTTGGTTAAAATGAATCCTAGTTTACGGGAAAAACAACCTTTTAAAGCTGCTTTAGATGGAGATCTTGCCTACATTAAACAGGTCGGAGAAGAAGCTGTTATGGAACTTTTGGCGGCAGTTCATGCTAACCAAACTCAAGAAACTTTTGTTACCGAAGCTCGTCATTTTTTTGAGACAGGGATTCATCCTACTCTTAACGTTCCCTATACCCAACTTGCTTATAAACCTATGCAGGAATTGATTGCTTATTTACAAAAAAATGACTTTCAAACTTGGATTTGTTCGGGTGGTGGGGTTGATTTTATACGACTCATTTCTGAATCGATGTATGGTATTTCTTCTCAACAGGTGATTGGCAGTAGTTTGAAAAAAGAATTTATCGAAAAAGAGGGTCAATTTGCTATTTGGCGCACGGACAAACTCAACTCTTTTAATGATAAAGCAGTGAAACCTGTCAACATTGATCTCCATATTGGTCAGCGTCCTATTTTAGCAGCAGGAAATGTAAGAAATGGCGGCGATATTGCCATATTGAACTATTCCCAAGGAGGAAAACAAAAGTCTTTACAACTATTAATTAATCATGATGATGCTGAACGAGAATTTGCCTATGCTGAAGCGGATAATGCTTCTTTAACGGCGGCTCAAACCAATAATTGGCAAGTCATCAGTATGAAGAAAGATTGGAAACAGATTTTCGCTTATCAAAAGTGATGATACAGTTCTTATGTTTTCTGAAAAATTATTAAATTTATTGAGAGGTTTTTCTGGTGTTTTTGCGTTTTAGTGTGTTACTAATTTTAATCTTCGGTTTAATGCCCAAGACAATCGCGCAAAATGTTGCTCCCCAGGACAGTAGGTTTTTAACCGAAAAATCCCCTAAATCTCTGCGGGAATTGCGGAAAGCTAAAGCAACTATTTCTGTCAGTGATGATGCCCTTTCCCAAATTAATGCGGTTGATCAATTAAGGGATGTTAACCCCAATGACTTTTGGTTTTAATTACAACGGTTTAGGAATTGCAGGTACAGCCGTAGCGAATACCCTGGCGGGTCAAGATGTCCTATTTGGCGATCGCCTGGGCATTGCCCAATATCCCGTTATTAGTAATTCCTACGGAGCCAACTTTTCTTGGCGGCCCAGTGAAGAGGTTACGATCAGTGGTTGGTTTACCACGACCAACGCTCGCTTAATTAGTCAAGGAGACGGCAACATTTTGACCTATGCCTTAACCCTCGGTTTTCCTAATGTGGGTAAAGAAGGAAACTTACTCGGCTTTGTCTTTGGCGCACAGCCCTATTTAACCAGTTTTACAGGAGGAAATCCCCAGCCCTTTGAAGTAGATGTCCCCGTTCATTTAGAAGGCTTCTATCGTTATCAATTTAATAACAATATTTCCGTAACGCCTGGTTTAATTTGGTTATTATCCCCCAACCAGGACAACAGCAACGGCAGTGATGTGATTGGCGTTGTCCGCACAACCTTTGTTTTCTAAACTTTTTACATTCAGTCGGCATTAATAATCTACAAAAATCAGCAATGACCTCTACTCGAAAACTCACCTGGTTTGAGAAACAAAAACTACGAAAGAAAAATCCCTTTTTTCGTCTGCTTAATCGCTCTTTTTCCTTCCGTTTACTGATTGCATCAGCGATTTCTTTAGGTATTCTAGGAGCAGTTCATCGTTTTGAAGTTTGCCATGCCAAAAACTACAGTTCTGATTGTCTAGCGGCCAACCTCGGCGATATTATTAGTGTCGGTAACGTGGAATCATTTAGTATTGTTGCGGCTGCCTGGCTTTACATATTAGAAAGTTCAAAACGTAAACAACAAAAAAATCTAGACGCTTTAGACAGCCTTAGTAATCAACAGGCTGCGGGAATTGTTTATAGTTTAGCTCGAATTGAAGCCCTAGAAACGGCTAACGAAACAGGTGTTTATTTAGATAACTTAAACTTACAGGGAGCCAATTTGGAAGGAATAGAAATTCCCTATGCTCGATTACAAAAAGCTAACCTCAGTAACACAATTTTATTAACCGCCGATCTTCGTTATACTGACTTGAAAGGGGCTAATCTTAGTCAAGCGGATTTAACAAAAGCAAAGTTAATAGGAGCTAATTTAACAGGAGCAAATCTGAACGGTGCGAATCTTACAGAAACAGATTTAACGGATGCAAATCTCACCGATGTAGATTTAAGCCTTGCCCATTTAGAAAACGCTATTTTACCGACTAATCGTTAAACCAGTTACTCTTAATTAGATTATGAATTTACCGCCAGAACCCTATAATATGACCAATGAATTAGCTAAAGAGCGCAATCGAGCGGCAGCCGAACGTACTCTTATGGCCTGGATTCGTACCAGTCTTTCTTTAATTAGTTTTGGCTTTGGTATTGATCGTATTGTTGCAGCAATTCATGGAGCTTTTGACACTCAAGTTGATCCCTTCCATCTCTCTCGAATTTTGGGATTATGTTTCATTATTATTGGCACTGTAGCGTTATTAGCCGCCGCCCTTAATCATCGTCAGGATTTAAAACAAGTTGAGCGAGGAAATTTTATTTACACCTCCCGTTTATCCCTAAGTTTTGTGGTCGCGATCGCCTTAATTGGAGTAGGAATCTTTGCCTTTTTAGGAATTTTAATCAAGGGAGGCTACTAATGGAATTTTTTGAACAGGCTCTTAGTCATCTTGTTGCGATCGCGAAATTTGTCCTAGAAGGATTTTCAGTGATTTGTATCATTATTGGCTTTATTAAAACCCTACAACTGGCTTTCGTTCTCAGTCGTCGCCGTGATTCTGTCCAATCCTTTAATAAAGTTCGCTTACGTTTTGGAATGTGGTTAGCTCTGGCTCTGGAATTTCAATTGGGAGCCGATATTCTGGGGACAACCGTTGCCCCGACGTTAGATAGCTTAACAAGATTGGCTTTAATTGCCGTCATTCGGACTTTTCTTAACTATTTTCTCGGTAAGGAATTAGAAACGGAATTGGAACTAGAAAAAGGACAAGCGAAACTAGCCGAAAATAAAGCTTTCTCCTCTCCTTAAATTTTCTATTTAATCTTTCCATCTAAATCTAAAAACTATGCAAGAAACTACTGTCATCTATCCCTTCGCCTACATCTTTGTTATCTTTTTTCTGACTCTTGGCCCTCTAAAAGTTATTCCTGTCTTTAATCGTTTATGCTATAAAGCCTCTCCTAGTTTTGCTAAAAAATTAGCTCTCAAAGCAACCATTCTTTCTAGCATTATTATTTTTACCGTCGCGATCGTCGGAAAAGGAATCTTAAGCAAATGGCAAGTCTCTACCGCCGCCCTCTTTGTGGCAGGAGGTTTATTGATTCTCATTGCTTCCTTGCAAATGTTATCGAATTTTACCCTTCCTAAACCTTTACCGCCTGATACTGAAGCTTACACCGAAGAACAAATTCCCGCGCTAGTCATTAATCCGCTTACTATTCCTGCGATTATTACGCCCTATGGAATTGTTGCAATTCTCGTATCAACGAGTCAGTCAGAAGGAGATATAAAACGCCAATTAACAATTTTTGGGCTATTATTTGTGATAATTATTCTTAACTGGATAGGCATGATCTTTGCTAAAATTATTGTTCAAAAAGTTAATATTATTACTCTTCTAATTGTTGGTTGGGTATTTGCCGTTCTCCAAGCAGGACTGGCGATCGATTTAATGATTGAAGGGGTGAAAAGAGCGAAAATCGCCATCCTTTAATATTAAGTTTAGAAGATCTCCTCTCAATCATAAAATTAGGGTTGTGTCTTAGTATGCGTAAGACTCTAGGTAAAATTCGATTAAAGTCTCTAAGCTATCACGAATTTAGATTGCATAATAATTTTGCTGAAAATCTTGTAACAAGGGGCTTAAGCCCCTTGCCTGTATGCGTTTTAAATAATTAACAGCTTATCAATTAGCATTTCCTTTTTCAAAAAGACGACCAATGACTTCTTCGATGGGAGGATCGGTCACACTTAAATCAATCACCTCTAATTGGGCTAAAATTCGAGAAACCGTACTGGTTAATTTTTCTCGTTTGACTAAAAAGCGAACTTCTTGACCTTCAATTGATTCAATTTCTGCAAAATCTTCTAATTTTTCCTTGGCGACCAAATTAGCTAATTCTATCCTAACTTCTCGATAAGGCGCAAAACGTTCTAACAGTTGTTCTAAATCTCCATCATAAAATAACTGTCCTTGGTGAATTAATAAAACCCGTTTACAGAGAGCCGTAATATCTGCCATATAATGACTGGTTAACAGAATCGTTGCTTGATAACGTTCGTTATATTCCTGTAAAAAATTTCGCACGGCAACCTGGGCATTCACATCTAAACCGAGGGTAGGTTCATCTAGAAACAATACCTGGGGATGGTGCAATAGGGCCGCTAATAATTCGGCTTTCATCCGTTCTCCTAAAGAGAGTTTCCGAACAGGTTGGGTTAACTGTTTTTGTAGGGTTAACATTTCCGCTAATTCCTGAAGTCTCTTTTCAAAAATATCGTCAGGTATTTTATAAATTGCCGCATTAATTCTCAGGGAATCGAGGGCGGGAAGATCCCAGAGTAATTGTTGTTTTTGTCCCATGACGAGACTGGCTTTTTGTAAAAATTGGGGTTGACGACGAAAGGGAACGTAACCTGCGACCCTAACTTGTCCTTGGGAGGGATGAATGAGTCCTGTTAACATTTTCAGGGTAGTTGTTTTTCCTGCTCCATTAGGGCCTAAAAAACCGACAACTTCTCCTGTTTCTATGGAAAAAGAAATGTCTTGAACGGCTTTTACTTCTCGATAGGTACGTTTAAAAAAATGGGTTAGGGTTCCTTTAATTCCAGGGGATTTGACGGCGACGGGATAGATTTTACTTAAATGTTCGACTGAAACAACAGACATAATTTTAGAATAAGTTTATGAGTTTTGATAAGCAAATTTGTAATTAAAAGGTATCAGATGGCTATGAGGACATAATATATTATGTCCCTACAATTCTTGAAAAAAATTAAATGAATCATTTTAGTCTAAATACCATGACTTTTTCCGATCATCCAGTGACGGCGAAAGAAACGGGCTAAGGAGGATTCTTCTAGGGATAAATAAATCGGGCGACCGTGGGGACAGGTTTGGGGATGACGGCTAATTTTCCATTGGTCTAAAAGCGTCTGCATTTCCGCTAAGTTTAAATTCATACCATTACGAATCGCGGCTCGACAGGCGATCGCGGCTTGGGCTGTGGATAGGTCTCCGCCGAAACTGAGTTCTATCAGGGCTTCGGCGCAATCTTCTCGATGGGCTAATAATTCGGGGGCATTGCGAATGGCCCAGACTTGTTCTCCAAAGGATTCAATTTCTATGCCTAAATGTTGTAAATTTTCGATTTGATTTTGACTTAAATAATTCAGAATAATCGGTTTTTCTAAGTTAACTAATTGCCATTGATCTTGCAATTTTTCGTATAAAACTCGCTCTTGGGCAATGTGTTGTTCGATTAACCAAAGTCCTGATTCATGTTCTGCAATGATATAGGTTTTATTCACCTGGGCGATCGCCTTTAGGGGCATTAATTCTAAATTTTGCTTGGGTTTCAAAGAAGAATCAACTTGGTACGTCCCTGATTTTTCGGCGACCTTGAGAATTTGATTAACCCGTTGTTGGTGACTATTTTCGGGCAAAATATCGAAATTAAGCTGTAATGCTTGATTAATCGCCTGGGTAATTTGAGTTTGCCAAAAAGGGAGAGATTGCAAATAGATTTCCGTTTTAGCGGGGTGGCGATTCCAGTCAATTTGGCTTGGACACACCTGAAGATGGACGAAACACACAGGAAAGCGATCGCGGGGAAGGGTGCGATGAAAGGTCGAAATAATGGTCTGTTCTAGCTCTGGTATTTTAAGCGGTCGATGATTAATGCCTACTTTGATCCAATCGGGCCGACGACGATGACAGCGATCGGGAAGTCCTATCAGTAAATCCAAGGTTGCAACGGAAACGGGATCAGTCGGGGTTTCAATCCTCAAAGAAAGGGACTGTAAATCGCTAAATTTAACAGTTTTGAGGAATTGGGGCAAAATTTTTTGAGCGTTTTGGCTGGGACTGATGCTGATCCACAATTGTTCTTTTTGCCAGACTTGCCAAGTGATCTGGGGATGACAGAGAGCCATATTTTGAATATAGTTCTGCACGGTTTTTAATTGTTGAGCAACGGGCGGCAATCCCAACAGACGATGGGGAATTTTTTTAAATAAATCAGTAACGGTAATAATCGTTCCCACCGCGATCGCGACATTGATCGGTTCCTGGGCTTTTCCGTCGTCATGGTAGCGGACTTGCCAACCTGTTTGATTCAAATCCTGGGCGGAACGACTTTTAATTTCCAACTCTGCCACCTGACTTAGGCTATGCAATGCTTCCCCCCGAAATCCCAGAGTGTTAATGTGCCAAAGATCGGCTAATTCACGAATTTTACTGGTTGTATGGGGTAGAGCGCAGGTTTGCAGTTCCTCTAGGGTCATGCCCCGCCCATTATCTGCGACTTGAATGGAACCGTCTTCCACATTCAGTCGAATTCTGAGATGGGTTGCTCCTGCATCGATCGCGTTTTCCACCAATTCCCTTACCACAGCCGCCAGGGAATCAATTACTTCTCCCGCCGCGATCAGGTTCACGAGTCCAGTAGGTAAGGGCTGAATCATTCTTCCATCATACGCCCTAGAAACCTAGCAATCCATAAGCGATCGCCTTTCCCCGATCAAGAAAAACGCGATCGCGGCTGTTTTTTAAAATACGGTATGGAACAAAGGATTGCCATTCACACTCGACAATTTTTTGTTAAAGTGATTCAGTCTTTTTCCCAATTTAGCTCCCTCGATGACTCTCGAATACCAATGCTCAGTTTCTCTCGATCTCTATGACGAAACGGATTGTAAAACCCTGGCAACCCAAGCCAAAGAAGGCAGACACCTTAGAGTCGTTGAACATGAATCTAACTCTGTTTCCGTAAAAGTTAAATTAGTGGAAGATGGCTACCAAGCCTGGCTTCCCCTAGAAAAATTAAGTACTCTCCAACCCGTTTCGGAAAACTATCAGCCGATCGTCCTGTCTCGTGTAGCAATCGAAGCCCGTCTCCCTGGGATTATTGCCTATGCCCAAGCGGCCAAGGAACAACCCAATTATTATCTCTGGGGGGGAACCCTCGGCCCCAACTATGATTGTTCGGGATTAATGCAAGCGGCTTTTGCGGCATCAGGAATTTGGCTACCCAGGGATTCCTATCAGCAAGAAGCTTTCACTGAACGAGTGGCGATCGCGGATTTACTACCTGGGGATCTGATCTTTTTTGGGAGTAAACGGGTTGATCATGTCGCCCTCCATTTAGGCGATCGCTACTATATTCACAGTTCAGGAAAAGCTATGGGACGAAATGGCATTGGCATTGATATTCTTTCCACCGAAGGCGATGAAATTAGCCAAAGTTATTACCAAAAATGGTGGAGTTGCGGACGAGTGATGGGCAGTTATCGACCCGATTAACCGTAAACTTTCTGATAATAATTTTTATAATCCTCTGATAACAACGGTTGCCACCAGTCGGAATTTTCTAAATACCATTGGATTGTTTTGCGTAATCCCTGCTCAACGGTTTCTTGCGGTGTCCAACCCAACTCAGTACGGATTTTAGTGGCATCGATCGCATAACGTCGGTCATGGCCTGCACGGTCTTTAACAAAGGTAATTAATTGACTGGCAGGTTTAACGGGTAAATCAGGAGCCAATTCATCCATCAGTTCACATAAAAGGGTTACCAATTCCAGATTTTTAACCTCATTATTGCCGCCAATATTGTAGGTTTCTCCTGCTTTTCCTTTGTTTAAAACCGTCTCTAACGCTTGACAATGATCCCCGACGTAGAGCCAATCCCGAACGTTCTGTCCATCGCCATAAACGGGCAGGGGTTTTCCCAACAGAATATTAATACACATCAAGGGAATTAATTTTTCAGGAAAATGATAAGGCCCATAATTATTAGAGCAATTGGTAATTATCGTCGGCATTCTGTAGGTATGAAAATACGCTCTTGCGAGGTGATCACTCCCTGCTTTTGAGGCAGAATAGGGACTGTTGGGGGAATAGGGTGTTTTTTCCGTAAAAGCGGGATCATCGGGTTCTAGACTGCCATAGACTTCGTCGGTGGAAACATGGAGAAAGCGATCGCTTTGGGGTTGTTCTTTTTCATTCCAATACTGCCGAAAACTTTCTAATAAGGTAAAGGTTCCCACTACATTAGTTTGCACAAAGGCTCCAGGCCCTAAAATTGAGCGGTCAACGTGGGATTCTGCGGCAAAATGGGCCACCATGCCAATTTGTTCTTCCCTGAGCAAAGAGTCGATTAATTCGCGATCGCAGATATCACCCTGAACAAAACGAAAATTGTCTTTTCCTTCCAAATCAGCTAGGGTTTGACGATTGCCTGCGTAGGTCAAGGCATCTAGAACGATTACGCGATGTTGGGGATATTGATGACACCAATGATGGACAAAATTAGAACCGATAAAACCCGCACCGCCTGTAATAAGTAAATGAGAAGAAAACATTGGAATGATTAATTAAGGGTATAAAGGGATTGAAAAATCGTGCGTTAAATCTCCAGAGGCTCACGGCTACTGAGATTAAGCAATTTTCGAGCTTACTGTCTGATAACTTTAATAAGCATTCTAATCGGTCTTGTTCTCTTTATCTGAAGTTATGACGGTATGCCGTTAAATGAGTGATGAGCAAGGGGCTGACATTTTTGGGTGATAAATAGCAGGCGTAGTTGTAGATTAACTTATCGGATTGATGCGATCGCCCTTTAATTTTAAATAAATTGCCCTTTTTTACAAATCGCTTTGGCTCAATAAAATAATGGATTTAGAAACTAAACCCCTACCGAATCAGAATATTTTGTAGGGGAAAATTGTGATCGCGTTTTAAAAATAATCATTTTAAGGATTGTAATGAAAACGACCTTGCAAGAATTCAATACGATCATGGCTAACGACATAGACAACTCGATCAGCTTGGGTTAGACGACGTGACCAGACATTAGCATCTCGATATTTTAAAGGTTCAGGTTTACCGATTCCTTCAAAAGGATTTCGTCGAATTTCTTCTACTAAGGTTAGCAATCTTAGGGCAATTTTTCTATCAGTTTCTACCCAATATTTGAGATCAATTAAAAAGTTTGCATCAAAGACCAGTTCACGTTCTGGTTTAAGCAGGGATTTTTTCGGTTTCGTCAAGTCCTAACTCCTGGCGTAGGGTTTCTAAGGTTTGAGGTTGATTGCTTCTGGCTTTGGCTCGTTTAAGGGAATCGAGAAGGCGATCGGCGTTTTCCTGAGAACTAAACAGATAAGCTGTTTCCAGAAGACTATTAAGTTCGGCGGTAGGAATCAAAGAAACACTTTCTCGCCCTTCCTGTTGAATTTCTACGGGTTGTCGAGTAACAATCGCCTGTTCACAAAGTTGCTCAAAGGTTTGATTAAGGTTAAGGGTTGTTGTCATAGGAGTTTTATTGTGATTTGGTTGATCAATTATATCTACAATAAAGAAAAGAGTCTGTCATTTGGAAAGTCCCTACCAGGATATTTTGGCTGATCGCCTGATCTGAATCATCATTCTGATATTGCTTGCAAAACAGCGCGGGCTGTCTCGGCATATTGTTGAACTGTTGGCAGTTCGGGAAACTGTTGGGCAATTTCAATTACTTCTTGGGCTAGGGCAAGGGATTTTTCGGGGTCGGGTTGAGCCTGTAAATAGAAAATACTGAGATTAATCAAGGTCGCGGCAACATTGGGCAGAAAGCTATGGGGATTCTGCCGCGCTAAGCTTCGATAAATCTCCAAAGCTTCTTGATATTCTGCTAGGGCGATCAACATTTCATTTCTATTTTTGTGCAAATTCGCCAAATTGTTGAGAGTTGTTGCAACGTTGGG
>JBEIFD010000005.1:0-20863 GCA_040382535.1 Merismopediaceae cyanobacterium | reverse complement strand
TTCCAGAAATCTGCCTAATTTAATCGCCGTTCCCCCTAAATCAATACCCAGTACTTCAGGCTTTTCCATTGCTTTGCTTAATTTTTATCCTTAAACCAAACAAGGGCTGAAACCCCCTTGCCCCTATGCCATCCGATAGTCTGTCATCTTTCGGAACTAGCCCATCATCCCAATGGTTATATCCCTTCGTTACGGGCTAAAAGAACGGGACAATTGGCATTCACTCGGATATAGTCCGACAAAGAGGTTCCCAATAGACGGTCTAGGTCGGGTAAACTCTTGGCAACCGACGGACGGCGATCGGGAGAACCGATCATTAATAAATCCACACTATATTCATCGGCTAATTCACAGATTTTTTCCCCTGGCTTGCCACCTGTCACAATAGAGCGATAGTTAATGCCATAGCGTTTTGCCTTGGCGATCGCGGGAGCTAGGACGGGATTATTTTCGATTTCCTGGCGAGAAAGGGGGAGTAAATCGGGTTTGAGGTCTGGATTCACCCGTGCCAAAATCAATTCTGCTTCTGGATAATCTTTCAATAGATAAAGCGCGAGATCGAGGGTATATTCGGCGGCGGCAGATTTGTCCAGGGCTACCATGATCCGTTTGATGCGTTTGACGTAGATATCATCCCTGACCAACAACATGGCATGATTTGTCAATTGAAAAACGTATTGACTAACGGAGTTTTCGAGGATTGCCTCTAACCGCTTCAAGCCCCGTGATCCCATCAGAATCAAATCCGCACCTATTTCATCGGCGACTTCACAAACCGTTGTTTTGGGTTCCCCTTGACGCAAGATGGTCGAAACCTTGCTGGGGTCAATGTCAATATTTTTGAGGATGTCGGCAATGATTTTTCCCCCTTCATCCCATTTTTCCGTCAAAGCATCCGCCGTAATTTGGGGAGGAACGACGTGTAGAACCGTGATAGCCGCTTTTTTGAAGGCAGGCAAATCCATCAAGGCTTTCAGCATTTCCTGGGTTTGGGAGGTTCCCGCGTCAGCATATAAAATTTTATTGAGCATTGTGACTAGCCTCCTCGGCAATTTGCAATGATATTCTTTATTTTTATGTAATAAGGGCTATCCTAGATTTTTCGCGCGATCGCGTCATCGACACCCCATTTATTAGAATACTTCTAATACTGTCAGACAAATTTAACGACTTATTACAACTTTAACGTCATGTCGCGATCGATTAGAATCGTGATCATCAATCCCTTTTTATCTAAAACATTGAGGGTCGCCTAATAGTAAGCCGACAAAGATCGCCGATGACCCAACACCCCAGCCGCCAACCCCTGAGTCAACTCGTTACCCAAGCCGTCCAGAAATTGGTGGGTTTGAACGGGGCTAAACCTGCGATCAAAAAGGGGGCTAGGGTTCCCGAACTCTGGGTTAAAGAAAATCAAGATTCTAAAAAAGTCGAAAAATATCCTCTGCTCGGCGATCGCTATATTATTGGCAGAAGTTCTCGCACCTGCGACATTCTCATCAAAAACGCCGTTGTCAGTCAGACCCATTGCTCTTTACATCGAGATCCCGATCATCCCAATCATTTCTATCTCAAGGATGAAGATTCGACCAATGGACTCTTTTTCGGCAGAAAACGCCTGCAAACCTTTCCCCTCAGAGATGGCGATGTCGTTAACCTGGGGCCGCCCGAACTAGAAGATATTACCCAACTCATTTACCGAGATCCGCCCCCTCTTTGGCTGAAAACCCTGCGTTATGGTCTTTATGGAACGGCGGCCATTAGTAGTTTATTCATTGCTTGGATCGGTTGGGAATGGAGAAAAATTGAGGTTCGTCCCTTACCTAATAGCGTTGTTGGGCCAGTGGTTATCTATGCCAAAGATGGAAAAACCCTACTGAATCCCCTAAAACGGGAAAATCACCACGAATTAAAAAAACTCAGTGATTTTTCTCCCTACCTCCCGAAAGCAGTCATTGCCTCCGAAGATAGTCGTTTTTATTGGCACTTTGGCGTAGATCCCCTGGGCATTGTGCGGGCAGTTTTAATCAATACCTCCGATAAAGGCATTCGCCAGGGAGCCAGTACCCTGACTCAACAGTTGGCTCGCAGTTTGTTTACGGTCGTGGGTCGCGAAAATACGGCGGGTCGTAAAATTCGTGAAATGTTAGTCGCCCCTCAAGCTAGAGGCTTTTTATAGTAAAAATGAGATTTTAAAAACCTACCTCAATCGGGTTTATTTAGGGGTCGGGAGTTATGGGTTTGAGGATGCGGCCCAATTCTATTTTGATAAATCCGCTAAAAATCTGGATATTTCAGAAGCGGCAACCCTGGTGGCTATGTTACCCGCTCCTAATCTCTACAATCCCGTCCAAGATTATCAAACATCGGTGCAATTACGCAATCGGGTGATTAATCGCATGGTCAGTTTGGGGATGATTAGTGAACAGGAAGGGGCCAGAGCCAGGCGATCGCGGATCAAGGTCAGTCCCAAGGCGAATCAGGCTCTCTCGAAAATGTTGGCTCCCTATTTTTATAGCTACGTTTTTCAGGAATTAGGGCAGTTATTGGGGGAAGATGTAGCCAAAGAAGGCAATTTTATTGTGGAAACCAGCCTAGACCCGAAAATGCAACTCAAAGCCGAAAAATCCCTCAAAGCAGGAGTTCAATCTGTGGGAACCCGTTTTCGCTTTTCCCAGGGAGCTTTAGTCACTCTCGATACGCGATCGGGGGAAATTCTCGCCTTAGTCGGTGGTTCCGATTACAAAACCAGTCAATATAATCGTGCAACCCAAGCCAAACGTCAACCTGGTTCTACCTTCAAAGCGTTTATCTATGCGGCGGCCCTCGAACAGGGAATTTCTACTAATTCGACTTACTCCTGTGGAGCATTGCGTTGGCAAGGGCAAGCCTATAAACCTTGTGAACGCAGTAGTGGCACGATTACGATGGCTCACGGTTTAGCTCAATCGGAAAACGCGATCGCGCTTCGGATAGCTCAACGGGTCGGACTAGATCAGGTAGTCAATGTGGCCGAGCGGATGGGGATTCGTTCCGATCTCAATCCCGTTCCAGGGTTAGTTTTAGGGGAAAGTGAGGTAACTGTACTGGAAATGACGGGAGCCTATGCCACTTTTGCCAATCAAGGGATTTGGAATCGTCCCCACGCTATTCGACGCATCCTCGATGGTGGAGATTGCGAGAATTACGATAATCCAGAAACCTGTCGAGAAATTTATGCCTTTGATCAGGATCAAAATGCCCATCGTCAGGCGATTTCTCCAGGCGTTGCCAGCAAGATGAGGGGAATGTTGCGCGGGGCAGTGACAGGGGGAACGGGTAAGGGGGCGAATATTGGGATGGGGGCCGCAGGGAAAACGGGAACCACGAATAAGGGGGTTGATCTCTGGTTTATTGGTCTCATTCCCCAACGAAATTTGGTAACGGGGGTTTGGTTGGGCAATGATAATAATTCTCCAACGGCGGGCAGTAGCGCACAGGCCGCTAGTCTTTGGGGGACTTATATGAAAAGTGTTTTATATTAAAGTCAAAAAATCAAGTCTTACTGCATCAGGTTTTCAGAAGTCCTAACGCGATCGCGTTTTTTAAGGGATATTGTCGAGATTTTATAATGATTGCATTAAAATAGAATATATATTTTTTCTCACATGAAATTTACATTGCCCCTACCCATAACTGAGGCAATAATATTTGCTCAATAAACACTAAAAAACGGCGTTGCTGATTTGAGATATGAATCTTCTTTTGTGGAATTTTTAAAACCCAGACTCAGACTGACTTTTGGGTACGTGCAAAATTGGCATTCATAGTTTGATTCAGCAACGCCAGATAAGCTAACCTTAAATCGTTTTGCTAAACCTCTTTGAGTATTTTCTTTATTTTGCCATGCCGTTAGTATTCTCTGGCGTAAATAAGCGTGAATATACTGCCATATCTCATTAACCTCTTTAATTTTTTTTCATTTTACTACACTTGTGGCGGGTTTGAACGCAATTTACTGTAATTATTTATTTAAAAACAAAAAAAGCGATCGCCGATAAATAAAAAAAGGGACGATTAATTTCGCCCCATACCTAGAAAAATTTTTAGCAGGTAAATTTACAACTACTTTTTCGATGAGAGTAGCATCATCATATTGCGACCTTCTTTTTTAGGAGCCTGCTGAACATCCGCAACTTCTCCCAGATCCGATGCCATCCGTTTAAGCAAGGTTTCCGCTAGATGGGAATGTTGAATTTCCCGACCTCGAAAGGTAATGGTCACCTTAACCTTGTCGCCAGCTTTGAGGAAGCGCACTGCCTGATTGATTCGCACTTGATAATCGTGTTCATCAATTTTGTAGCGCATCTTCACTTCTTTGACATCAGCCGTGTGTTGCTTTTTCTTAGCTTCCCTGGCCTTTTTTTCCTGTTCAAATTTATATTTGCCGTAATCCATGATTCGACAAACAGGAGGGACAGCCGTTTCGCTGACTAATACCAGATCTAGCTCCCTTTCTTCTGCAACCTTCAGGGCTTCGTCTGGAGTCAGGATTCCTAATTGGGCACCGTCGCTATCAATGACACGAATTTCAGGGAAACGAATTCGCTCATTAATTTTCGGTAAATCGCGCTGACTACGTTTTTTGTCGATTAGGGGTGTGTTTTGCAAATCTCGAACCAATGATGTGAATGTAAATGAATAAATTGTTTGATCAGTTAATAGCTATTCTACCTAGTCTTTAGAAATTTCGGCCTTAATTTTTCTTTAATTTTTCTGACAAGGGATAGCACAGGACAAAAAAAAGCCTAACCTTGGGGAGAAACAGGCTTAAGCGATCGCCCTCTAGGATCGGGAGAGTTGGCGGTAAAATAAGAAAAATGTAAAGATTTATAAATTTTAAGCTGTGATAGAGTCACTTCCTTGGCAAAAACGCATTGGTCATCAACGGGATTGGGTCTGGCAGGGCTGGCAAACTCGCTATAGTTTTCTCCATCCCCCTGATCGCGATCATGCCAAACATCCCCCGCTTATCCTGTTACACGGATTTGGGGCGGCGATCGAACATTGGCGAAAAAATATTCCTGATTTAAGTGAAAATTCGAGTGTTTACGCACTGGATTTACTCGGTTTTGGCGGCTCAAAAAAGGCAGATACCCAATACAGCGTTTATCTCTGGGCGCGACAAGTCTATGATTTTTGGCGGACTTTTATCAAAGAGCCAGTTATTTTGGTGGGAAATTCCATTGGCTCCTTGGTTTGCTTGACAGTGGCCTACACTTACCCCGACATGGTGGCGGGTATCACGATGTTGAGCTTGCCCGATGTTGCCATACGTCAAGAAGCGATTCCCAAACCGTTACAGCCGATTGTGATGGGCATTGAAGGTCTGTTTGCGTCCCACTGGTTATTAAAAAATTTATTTTTGTTTCTCCGTCAGCCGTCGGTGATTCGTCGTTGGGCGGGAGTTGCCTACATTGATCAAAATGCTGTTGATGATGAATTGATCGCGATTTTAACCCTTCCTGCCCAGGATCAAGGAGCAGATAGAACTTTTTATCGTTTATTTGATGCGGTGCGATCGCCCAATTTCGCACCGTCTGCGAAGGTAGTGCTTCCCCGTTTAGACATTCCCATCTTATTAATTTGGGGACTCCAAGACCGCATGGTTCCCCCCCTATTGGCCCCCATTTTCGCTAAACTAAATCCTTTGATTGAATTGGTGGAATTAAAAGAAGTCGGCCATTGTCCCCAGGATGAATGTCCCGAAACATTTAATCTTATTTTGAAAGATTGGTTAACACGACACTTTAGCCATTGACAAACCGTTGAATTATTGCCGTTGAAATTAAAGGATTTTGCTGACATTATGACCATTGTAGATTCTGATTTGGCTAAACCTGTTCAGCGTTTATGTTTATTACACCTGTATGGGCGTTGGCTCCTGACCGCGATCGCCTGGTTGTTGGTAGCTCCCTGGGCAATAGGGCGACTATGGGATGATATTCAATTGATGACCGAATATTTTACCTGGGCTTCTGTCCGCTATAGCTTGATGTTTAATTTGATTCCTGCCTACGGTTTTCTTTTTTGTATCGGTGTCACGATTTCAACCTTGATTTGGCATGGTCTTTACCTGGGTCAAGGGATTTCACCGAGGGAACAGTTTCGTTTAGCAAATCAGGTTAAAAAAATTCAAATAACAGGCCCCAAACATATCCTTTGGAAATGGGTTTTTAAATAAATGAATGTATCGTTATTAAATCGCTTTCAAGGATGCCTCTATGGCAGTTTCCTTACTCCCCAAATTCAGGACTCTGATGCGATCGCCGCTAGAGATTCTATTTTGACAGAAATTATTAATACTCTTGGTCATTCAGGAAATATTGCTCTAGAAAAATGGCAAAATTTAGCCCAAACTAACCCTAGAGAGTTTCCTGTTGCATTGATTCCCACTGCCCTATTTCGCCATGATTATCTGACAAGTTTTCAAGATGAATTAGCTATTTTAAGGGAAAATCAACTCATTAGTCCCGATGATGCCCTATCTCTTTTGGGTTGGGGTCAGGTGCTTTCTTTGATTGTGCGAGAAAAGATTCCATCTAAAAATAAGGTTGAATTTTGTCTTTCTTCCCTTCAGACTGTTACCCAGGGAACTGTTTGGGAAGAATCTTTAATCGGGATAAAACGAGCCATTCAGGAAGGGTATTCTCTCGAAAGAGTTGTTGAAACGTTAGGAGCCTCTGAACTTTTATCTGCGATCGCCTTATCCCTTTACTTTTTTCTGGATACTCCCGAACATTTTGACTTGACGCTTAAACGAGCCGCCCTGATCAAGCATCCCTTGGTTTTGCCTTTCACGGGCGCATTAGCAGGAGCCTATCACGGTTTTACGGGTATTCCCCTGGCTTGGCGATTAACTCAACCAGAGCCGATGTTTCAAGAGCCTATTCATCAATTTTGGGGTCAATGGTCAGGGGTTTTATCCGAAAATAGTTTGCCTCTTGCGATCACGATCGCCTCTCCCCTGGTTATCCAACGCCGTCCCAACTTCCTCCTAATTTCCCAGGGTGAATATGTTGAAGGCTGAAAATTTGTCATCAATTTATGTGTCGGGACAATTCCAGAAAAAACCAGACAAAATTAAATCTAAGCGGGTTTAAACCTCTTTTTTACTCGAAAACGATAATCAAGAAGCAAGGAACTATTGGAAATTTATGCCAACTATTGCTAGAGTGGTGAGGTGGGTAAGGAGTAGATTGGTTCCAAACAAAAGCCATAGACGTTTAATTGCGCTACTATTTTTTTGATTTAATCAAGCTTTGAAAAATAAGATTGAAAAAAGAGTCAATTTCATTGGATAATAGGATTTATTGTCTTTTAATCCCCTATGCCACCAATGACATCGGTTTTTATAGCAATCCTTACCCATTGTCCAGCATGAAACCGTTTCAGACTGTCCATCAATCCTTGCAGGGCTGGTGGCGCGATTCAAAAGATCACCAGACAAAAGCTCCTCTCTGGTTGCGTCTTCTTCCCGCTAAGTATTGTTCCTCTACACAATGTAAGTCTGCACCGAACGTTTTGCAGAAAGTTTGCTGTTCTCGCAAAATACGAAAAATTCATTCCCCTATCATGTTTGGCATCACAGTGGTTTCTATGACGGGAGTGATCGGTTATCGCTTTTATAATCAACCCCAATTAGCCGTAGGTAATATTTCTCCGATTACCGTAGTGGCTTCCAAAGATGCAAAATTTACCGATCAAAAAACGACAGAAGACAGACGAAAGGATGTTCGTGCAGGGATTATTCCCCGTTTAAAGCGAGATGATCAATTAACTCAATCCCTGAAACAAAATCGAGGGGTGTTATTGGATCAAATCAACCAATTAAGACGGATTGGAGCCCCTTTTCCCTTTATTTCTACCAGTGTCTTAAGTCTAGCTGACCAACAATATCTCCGCAGTTGTCCCGAAGAGCAATGGCAACTCCTCCTCAAAACTCTCCCATCTTCAACCCCTTCAAAAGCTCTCTCACCCCAACTTGAAAAGATTAGTAAACGTTTAGGATATTTCCTCCAAGAGTCTTCTCAGTCCGCCTCAAGCACCGAATCGGCTAAAAAATTAGCCACAAATCTAAAATCCCTAACCCTCAAGATAGAAAAAGCCCGCGAACAATATGCCCAGGTCATGAGTCGATTGGCGATCGCAAAAGTAGATCAACTCTCTCCTGAAACCCTCGTCACGGCCTTGCAATTAAATGATCCCACATGGAAAGTGACCGAACAAACTGTTATCCAGGTGTTTGATCGAATCTTGATCCAGGGTCTAGCTCCAGGCATTTCCCCTGAACTTTTAGTAGAAACCATTCGGCTTCATTTACGCAACGTTTTACCGACCTCCGCCGACAAAGTTGCCCAGGAGGTGTTATTTGCCCTTTTAAATGAGGGGCATAATTTAACCATTGACAAAGAAGAAACCAAGCGATTCGCTGAACGAGCGGCCCTCGCGATTGACCCCGTCATGGTTTCCATCAAAAAAGGAGAGCCAATTATTAAGGCAGGTCAACCCATTGAGCAGAGTCAATTTGTAATACTCGATGGGTTGGGTTTGAGTCAACGGGAAACAAACTGGTCTGGACTTGCACTCTCGGCAGGGTTAGTTGGGGTCGGGGTTTTGATTTTTTGGGGCATTAGTCAACGGGTTCATCGTCCGCTTCGTCGCCGCGATCATATTTTGCTCTGTTTGTTGAGCATTAGTACCCCTGCGATGTCTTTGCTTCATCCCCGTTATGCCGATTTACCTGCGGTGGGATTATTGGTCAGTAGTTTCTATGGCCCGACTTTGGCGGTTACCCAGGTGCTACTCGTTGGTGGAATTTCAACCTTTGCAACGGATAACATCAATTGGGAATATACCCTGGGAGGCTTGGCGAGTGGCATAATGGCGGCTTTGATTGCAGGAAGACTGCGATCGCGGGATGATTTGGCTCTGTTGGGAGCGGGTATAGGGATTTTGCAGGGTGGCGTGTATCTTGTGGGTTATCTGATTCTGAGTACAACAGCAACGTCCGTCTGGTATGCGGTTTTGCCTAGTGCCGCAATCTATGGACTCTTGGGCATGGCCTGGAGTATTGTCGCGATCGGTATTTCTCCCTATTTAGAAAGATTTTTTGATGTTGTCACCCCCATCCGACTGGTGGAACTGGCGAATCCCAATTGTCCCCTCCTTAAACGTTTGGCGATCGAAGCCCCTGGCACCTTTCAACATACGCTATTTGTCGCTTGTCTGGCGGAATCAGCGGCACGGGAATTGCGCTGTAATGTGGAGTTAGTGAGAACGGGAACCCTTTACCATGACATTGGAAAAATGCACGATTCCCTCGGTTTTATCGAAAATCAGATGGGCGGCCCCAATAAGCATGACTTAATCAAAGATCCCTACGTCAGTGTCGATATTATTAAAAAACACGTTTCCGAAGGGTTGGAAATGGCCCGTCGCTACGGATTACCCCAGGTTGTCCGCGATTTTATTCCTGAACATCAAGGCTCACTATTAATTTCCTATTTTTATTATCAAGCCAAAGAAGCGGCTGAAAAATTGGGTCAAGAGTTCGGGAATGAAGCCGAGTTTCGCTACGACGGCCCCATTCCCCAATCCAGAGAGACGGGCATTGTCATGTTAGCCGATAGCTCAGAAGCCGCCCTGCGATCGCTGAAAGATGCAACCCCTGAAACCGCGATCGTCATGATTAATCGTATTTTCAAAGCCCGTTGGCGGGATGAACAACTCAAGGATAGTGGGCTGAAATACGAGGAATTACCGATTATTGCCGATGTTTTCGTGCGAGTTTGGCAACAATTCCACCATCAGCGCATTGTTTACCCCAAAGCTGCCCTGGAATCTCCCGAACCTGTTAAGTTAGTTCATCAATCCAATAAAGTCAGTGTGGAATAAGTTCAAAGCCTGATCGAAAGCATTGTCAAACTAAATCAAACCTTCTAACTCTAAATCTTCAATGGTTTGCAGTCCACGAGCATCGCCTACCCGTAATAAAGCAGATTTTGCATCTTCTTTCACTCCATAGTCTTCATCTTCTACTAATGCCTCAAGTAAAGCATCGATCGCGGTGGCATAGACCACATTAGAAGGCAATTCCCGACAGAGTTGACCGATCGCCCAGGCACAATTACTCCGAACCGCCCCCATGCTATCCCGTCTCAGCCCCTCAATCAATGGGGGGAGGGTCGCAAGCACATCTCCATAGGTTAAACTCGCGATTTGGGCTAAACTACTGGCCGACCAAAGACGCACCGCAGAAATATCCGTTCTTAGGGCATGGATTAGGGGATACAAGGCACGGCGATCGCGACAATTGCCCAAGGCCCAAGCCACACCTTTACGGACGTAGCCATTCCAATCATTTTCCAAAAGATGAATCAGAGGAGCAACCGCATCAACATGGGTATTGCGTCCCAGGGCATAGGCCGCGCTGACTCGAACCAAGGGACAAATATCTGCTAATAACTGAATCAAGGGGGCGATCGCCCGCTCTTCCTGAAGTTCACAAAAAGCTCGTGCGGCCAGCATCCTCTGTGGCGCATCGGTCGAGACAAGAAGCGTCAACATCATTTCGGGATCGGGAGGGGGAGTCGCCGCTAGTCCATCGTCATCTAATTGGTCTAGGGGGTCTTCTAATTGATCCTCAAGTATGCTCAGGTCGTGGTTTTTGTGCATATTGGATAAATTATCGCATTAGGGGGAACCTCTAGGAAACTTGATGTTACTTTTTTTTGAGTAGTTAGAACTGAGAGATCCCCATCTTAAGGGCTTTAATCCCTATTTATGCTTGTATTTAGGCTAAATTTTGCCAGGAGAATAAACTAAATTGACCAAGCTTTCATTTTTCCTGGATTCATTAGACCGTAAGGATCAACTTGTTTTTTTAACGCTAATTGCTCAGGATTGATCTGACCCGATCCGCCTTCTTCGATGGTATAAACATGGGGATTGGCAATACCCGTTCCTTGGTTTCGGTGGTAGGCAATAATTTCATTTAAGCGTTCTTCAGTACTAAAACGAACTAGGGGTAAACCCGCAAGAATGACTTTACCATTCACTCGAATAAATTCTAAATGAATCATTACTTCATCCCCAAAATATTGATGGAGTTGCTCGACTTTTTCGATTGTCCAATAAAAAACTTGTAAATAGGTCAAACTGGGGTCAAGACTGCGGGCTAGTAGAGTCGTATGATTCCAATTAAACTCTAGAATATTGTTGATTTTACCAGATTCTTCGGTATTTTTAAGATAGGTAATTTCTCCATCATAGTCTTGAATTAAAGCTTTAACTGCTTCTAGATCGTATTCAGAAACCATTAATAGAGCAAAATCTTTTGGGGGGGATAAATAATCCTTTAACGCGACAAAATATTGACCAATGGGCGCGGCATGAACAGCGACTTGTTTTTTAACAATACCACTACTTTCACTTAATGCCTGACCAAAGTTTACCGATTGACTAAAATTATCAAAAGTAACGATTAATTCTGCCCAAGGATAGACGGGAGCTAAGGGCATTTCAAGTTGGGTAATGATGCCATTGGTTCCGTAGGCATGAATGACCGCTTGGGTTTGGTCGCCCCGTAGTTCAATGATTTGGGGAGTATCCTCTAGGGTGACAATTCGCAGGGCTTGCACATTGCCGCGATCGCTGATTAAGCCGTAATTAACTGATCCCATCCCCACACTACCACCACCGATAAAGCCGCCAATCGTTGCCGTGCGGTAGGTAGAAGGAGCCATTCGCAATTCCCAACCTATTTCTTGAGACTTTTTATCAATACTTGCCATTTTTACTCCAGCTTCGACCCTAATCAAACCTGGTTTAAGGTCAAGAATTTGATTAAGCTGACTCAAATCCAGAATAATACCGCCGTCGAGGGGAATACATTGGCCATAGTTTCCTGTTCCCGCTCCTCTGACTGTCAGGGGAATGCGGTAATTAACACAGGTCTGGGCGACTAGGATCACCTCTGCTTCAGTTTTCGGGCGAACGACTAAGTTTCCCCGCTTTTCTCGGAGTTGTTGGTCTAAAATGGGGCTAAAATGAAAATAATCAAGGGAAAGTTTATCCAGTTGACCGCGATCGCTAATAACCGTTAGATTCTGATCGATTAACACTTGCTGAATTTCTGGCCAAGGTAAAAGTTGAGATTTCATATATTTTTATGCTTTTTTTAGTAATAAGTTATCGTGCATTTTAGGTTACAGACTGATTTCTCACGGATCTCTAATAACAAGGGGCTTAAGCCCCTTGCCTCTGTGCATTTTTGATAATTAAAAGGTTACTTAAGCATTCTTAAAATTGTCTTTCATAGCGGACTTTAACTTCATTAAAACTGTAATCATAGGATAACCGAACGTAGGCATTTTTATCAACTTCATAAATTGCTTCTAGGAACGGGACAATTCTAATATCCGTTGTTCCCACCACATTACTAATAGAAGTTTCCACATCATAAACCAACCCTTGAAAAATCATCGGAATCGCTAGTTGAGTAATGCCGAACTGGAGTAATTGACTGGTATTTTTTCCCTGTACTGCATCCGCTACGACTAATAGTTGCTCTCCCAATAATCTAACAATTTCCCCCTGACTCCGAGGAGGATTACTGGTTAGTCTAACTACTGGATTCGATAATAATTGAGTATCCATTGCTCCTTGGGACGCAAGGATTTGTAAACAGTTTGTCAATCGTTTTAATCTTCTTTCAGATAAGTTTGCTGATTTTCTGATCGGTCTAAATCGATTCCTCATTCCACAAATATCAGCATTATCTCCACTCAAATTCGGTAATAACTGATTTAAAGAACCTTTCAGTCCTAAATTAATATCAATTCGTGCCACTTGATTGAGGGTATCATCGGGAATTTCGCTACTTTCAGCAGAACGAATACGACTGGTCTGGGGAAGTTCTGAAACAATCGTCCGCATTTTTATATCTAAACTGGGATTAAATAGCCCCTGATTTGGTTTAAAAACAATCGCGTTTTTATAGCGTCTTTCTAATAAAAAACGAGTGTCAAGAAAACTGACTCTTCCTCGATTTAAGAGAATCGAACCCTGGGATTCAATCCTACTTAAATTATCTAAGGAACCATTTAAGGCTAACTGACCTCCAAAGGAGAAATCATAGAGGGGTGTTTGCTGTATAAATAAATTTTCTAAGCTGATTTGAAGATTCTCTAAACGGGGAACAATTAAAGATTTTGCCTGCCGAGGTTTAGACCAGGGATTGGCAAAAGTTGCGGGTTCAGTTGCAATTTTTTCGGGTAAAAGTATTTGACCATTTGCTAATTTAATCGCCCCACTCACCACAGGTGCAAAAGCTGTTCCTTTAACCCGAATATTTCCCTCTAAATCACCTTTATATAGACTATTAATATCTAAAGCAGTTTTATTAACGATTAAAGCTAAGGGATTTTCGAGGGTATTTTGAGGGCGAAAAATAGGTAAATCCCCTGCAACGAGTAACTGACTTTGGGCAAAATTACCAACTAATTGCTCTACTCGAATCAGTTCATTATTTAACGTGATTTTTCCTGTTAATGTCACGGGACTGGGCAAGACAGCACTTTTGATTACACCATTACTAAAATTTATCTCGCCTTGGGCTTGAAAGTCATAAAGACGGACTTGATTGGTTAGGTCTAATTTACCGATCGCAGAGAGATTAATTTCACCATCACCACTGATCCAAGCCAGTTGATCCTGGGTTAATGCCCCTAGTAGTTGTAAGGCTGAATTTTGTAATTTAACTTTGACTTCAAATTGATCAAATTTATCTCCTTTATCGGTGGTTTTTCTCTTAGTTGGATCAATGGGATAGGGAACACTCGCATAGAAAAAGAGAGGGGAATCGTTATCTGTAATAATCTGAAATCTTGCATCGGTATAGTTAAAATTACCCGCGATCGCCTGATCTAAAGAACGAGCATTAATCGCTCCATCCACAAAGGAAAATTCTCCCCGAACTTGGGGTTTATCAAAGGTTCCTGTAATACTTCCCTGGGCATTCAGATCTCCTGCAAATTCTCCTGGTAAACGGACAAAATTACTAATCGTATCTAGGGATAAATTTTCGATTTGCCAAATTGCGGAAGTCTTTTTAGGAGAAAAGTTTCCTTCAGCAGAAAAAAGAGAATTTTTAATCTGAATAAAAGAGGGTTTAACGGTTAATATCCCATTAGATAATTGGGCTTGTAAATCAACCTGATGAATGGGAACAAATCGAGTATCTGTCATTACTAAACCCAAGGGAGGAACGATATCAGCGAAGGCTCTTTGGGGATACCAACTCCAATTTTTTCCTTGAAAGTTTAGGTTAACGGTGGGATTATTTAGGGTTCCTGCTAGGGTTATTTCCGTGTCAAATAAACCATCTATTTTTAATTCGTTAGGAATTCCTCCCGCTTGATATTGCAGAGCTAATGCCCGAATTTTTTTATCAATTTCATATAAAAGGTTAACTTGATCGGCCAGATCATTATTTTTATCTCCGACGATAACAGGGCCTATTTGTTTGGCGATCGCCGTCGGTTGGGGTCTAAACTGTAACAGTCTGAGCAAGGAATCCACATCAAAAATTCTTAGTCCTGCTAATAATTCATAAACCCTTCCCTTTTCAACCTTGAGACGGGCTTGAACCTCTTGAGTTTTGAGATTTAAACCCGCACTGAGGCGATATAAACCATTATTTAATTGAAGAACGGTATTATTAAGCTGTAAAAAATTATTTTGATAACTAATCTCTGTTTTCAAAGATTCAGCAATCAGGGTTCCTACTCCCAAATTTTCTACCTGAAGCGTTCCCTTTCCTGTTAAATTTTTAACATTAACATTCAGTTGGGCTTTGATATTTCCCTCCAAAGTTCCGGGGATATTATAGAGTTTTCCAGGCGTGAAATTCAGTACCGCCAAAGGAAATTGACTGATATTCAGCAAAAAGCGATCGCCTTGTCGTTGACCTTCCGCAATGATCGGCGTTGAGGTTTGGTAGGCTTGACGGAAACTAAAAGAAGTAGGAATATAGGGGAAAACGCAATTAATACAAGAATTTAACACAACTGCAATAATATCTTCTTTTCCTTTTAAATTAAAGGCAAATTTTTGACCTTGATTAAAATTTATAGCTCCCGTTAATCGGGGGTTCAAACTGTTGGTCATTAAAAACTAAATTATTAACCTGAAGATTGCCCAACAGATTCATATCCTGAATACTGGTTACTTGAACTCCGTTTAAATTCCCCTTAAAGTTAGCAATTCCTGCTAATTCAAGCGCCGATGGCCGAACTTGTTCATTAATATTCACCAAAGAGTTTTGGATTATCTGATTAATCAGAGGATCATTGAGATTTGCCTCAGCTTGGAGTGCTAAATTTACTTGGGCGAGTTTCGGTTGACGAAAAACATCGGTTAACAAAAGCGTTCCTTGAGCTTGCAATTGTTTTTTACCCGATCGCACTGAAACAGATTCGGCTTGGATGGGTAAGCTGGCATCGGGTTCTAAAAGATTATTAATATTTCCCGATAATTTCAGTTTAGCCGCCAGACTAGAAGTGATAAGTTTGCTCATTTCTGGAGACAATCCAGGTAATACAGCAATTTTATTAACACTAGCGGCTTGGATCACGCTCTGCCAGTTATTATTGGCTAAATTCGTTTTTGTGTTAATTTCTATTTGATCAACTTTTCCCTGAATGTCCGCGATCGCCTGAATACTGGCTAAATTTGGTTTTGCCGCTAATACACTTTCCAAATCTGCTATTAAATTAATCCGTCCCTGACTAATTTGGGCAGGAACCGTTAATTGGGGTAACACTTTTTTGAGCGAGAGTTTCCCGATATTGGCGATCGCGGTTAACTCTCCCTGGGTGATTTCACTGCGAAGATTAAGCGGACTACCTGCGACAGCTAATTGGAGATTGGCATTGCCTGTGATCGTTTTTAGTTTTAAATTAGCATAATCTGTGATATTTCCCGCTAAATTGATTTTCCCTCGGACTAATCGACTAGAAACGGGCAGATTTGGCACTAAAGTATTGAGATTTAACGCCCCCAAATTGGTCGCTGTTTTCAGAAAACCTTGATTTAAAGTTGCTTTGGTACGAACAGGATTATTCGCAACCCGTAGGCGAACATCGGCGATCGCCTGAAATCCCTTGAGATTAATGCTCGAACCCGCCAACAGATTTTTTAGCGATCCTGTCAAATTCACCTGGGTTTTCTGGACTGTCACAGGCACGGTTAGTTGGGCCACGTAGGGATTGAGCGGTAAATTGCTGGCAGTCAGATCAGCTTGAATATTTCCCTGATTTAAGTTTCCCTTGAGCGCAACGGTTTCTGTTTTTCCTTGAATCGCAATATTCCCCCCTCCTTGCCATCTTTCGGGTTCAAAGCGATCGAATTGTCCCCTTAAATTCAAATTCGCATTGGTGACGATTAAGGGTCGCGTTTTAAAAGCCGTAGGACAATTTTGAATAATTTGTTGCTCACAAAATGAACGAATAAAAGGCGTTAAAATGAACTGATTGGCTTTAATATTGCCCTGCCATTGATTGCGTCCAAAATTACCATTGGCATCAACCAGAAGTTTTCCTTCATTGGTTTTTAAAGTTGTATTACGAAGGAGAATATCTTGATTAAAAGTAACAATTTCTCCCTTTCCTGAAACGGCAATTTGAGCCACAGAAGCGGGCTTTTCCGTATTCCATTTTATTTCAGTTATCGCTTTTCCTAATGTGCCACTAATTTTTCCCGTTGCCGCGATCGCAGATAAAATAACATTTTGCGGAGGGAGATAGTAGGGAGTAATTAATTTTTCGGTAGGTAATTTTGCCTGAAAACTAAGGGAAAGAGGCATTTTTTGCCATTCGATGGGCTTCTGGTTCTTGATAAATTTTAGGAGATTGATCCCAATCGTCCCAACGCCACTCACTTCTCCCCCTTTACTGGGTTTAATACTAATTTTTTGAAGGATGATTTTATCTAAGTTGGCACGAATGTCGGTGTTAAAAGCTTGAATATTAATTTTATCAACAGCAAGAGTATTGCTATTCTTAATTGTTCCTGCAACGAGGGGATTATTTAATGCACCACTAACTTTAAACTTTCCTTGAATATTGCCTTTTGGAGTTAAACTCGTTTTAATGGCAAAGGTATTAAATAAATCTTTAATGCTGATATTATTGGTGATAATTCCTAGATTATAACCATTTTTCCAATCAATCAATCCCGTCAATTCTGTTGATAATTTACCCAGTTGAATTTGTCCCTGTTGAATCACTACTTTTTGCCCTTCTAAGGCGATCGCCAAATTAACCTGAAGGGGATCTTTAAAGGCATCAACTTTTGCTTGTAAATTATTTAAGTTGAGATTACCCAAGGTCTGCATTTGATCCAGCTTTTGGAACGAAGGCAGATCAACTTTAACTATGCCATTGCCGATTCCTTGATTGACAGTGGCGGGAAAATTGGGAATCAGAGCGGTAATTTCAGGTAAGCTCAGTTTTTTGAGAGATAAAGCGACCTTACTTTCTCCTGTTTCAATGATGCTATGACCCTTGGCTGTCATCTGGGACTGATTAAAAGCGATCGCGACATCATATTCAATCCGTTGTTGTTGCTTTTGACGGCGATTTTGATAACCCACCGTGCCGTTGATTTGTAGAGGAATCGCTTGTTTTAAGGCGTAGGGCTGGAGGATAACCTTGGCATTTTTCAGGGTAATATTGGCTTCGATATCGACGGGTAAATTAAATTTTTCTCCGCCCTGGGGCAAATCTAACTTAATCCATTTTCCCTGCCTGTCCTGTTTTAGAGAAAGAATCGGGTCGATCAATTCCGCATTGAAGGCGATCGGCTTTCCGACTAAAAACCCCAAAGGATTAAAGGTCACATTCATCGACGGGATCGACAACGTATTCGGATCAGTTTCCGTTGCAGGAATGGTTGATGGCCCCACGCGGACTTGATTGAGATTAATCTGTTCAATTTTGCCGATTTTGACGGGTCGCTTGAGTAGTTTCGTTAATTCCGACTCCAACACAGGCGGTATTTTCTCAGAAGCAAACCGTTGGACTCCCACCACTCCCGCGATCGCCACCACCGTCGTAATCCCACCAAAAATCAAAGTAGAAGGCCGAGTCAACCAACGTACCGTGATTGGATGACCTGAAGGTTCGCGTCTTTCGGGGGGCGGATTGGGGGGAGAGTTGGTCATAGGGGGCAACGCTTTTTCAATAACTAAGAAAGTTAGACCCTACCTAGCAGAGTTAAGTTTCTAGGGTCTGATTTGATAGTTTAATAATTGTTAGGGTCTTTATGGATTCACATTTTCAAAATGAAGCAACTTTTCTCACTTATTTACGCCTTATTATTCATTTTTGCCTTAAAGTCTCTCCCTAGTCTAGCTCAAAGCAATAAAACTCCCGTTCTTTATCGGTGTAAGGGAGGCAAAACTTTTCAGGCGGAATTCATCGGCAAAACCGTTAATCTCCAACTAAAACGGGGTCAAATCCTGAAGTTAACTTCTGTCGCAACAGGCTCTAGTGTTAAATATACTGATGGCAAGGTTACACTCTATACCAAAGGAGAAGATGCTTTTATCGAAGCAAATAAAAAAACAACCCACAACGGTTGTACTAGCAGTATCCCTACAAATCAGGATGCCCTTGGAGTCTATTATAACTGTGATTCCCAAATCGCACCCTTTCCGCGCAAAGAAGATCTCAGTTTGGCCGAGGCAGAAAAATTATTAATCCAAAGAGATGGGGACTTATTTATTTATCGTTGCTTTCCCCGCTAAAAAAATGTTGGTGTTGCTCGTCAGATCAGGGTAATCATGAAAAAGGAAAGGAGTCATGACTTAAAAACTTTAACAAATCAAGCTTCTACATGACTGATTTATTCAGATTCACCCTGACCGTTAAGCAACGCCCAATGGAAAACAAGTTCGTTTAATTCAAAAAAATTAACGAAACTTAGGCTTCGGCAGCCTGAGCAGATTTTTTGTTTTTACCCAGTTTTAGTTTTTGCAAAATGCGGCACATGGTGGGAACACTGACCCTGATGCCTGTTTTCGCTTCGATTTGCTTGCACAAAACAACTAGGGTAATGTTGTTATTTTCTGCGATCATGCTCTCGACGAGAACATAATGTTCTTCGGTCAACTTCGCGGAAGCACCACCACTATGGGGTTTGGGTTCAATTCCCCCCGTTTCCTGATGGCGTTTCAGTAATTTGCGGACGAAGCTGTCGCTCACCCCAAATTTCTCCGCGATCTCTCTGATACTGGTCTGGTTCTTTAAGTGCGCGTCTAGCACTTTTTGCCGTAAGTCAATGGAATAAGGTTTCATTATTGTTATGGGTGAATTAGGTCTTTCTTTATTGTATTTTATTCAAGCGAAAATGCCTACCCTGAAAACAATTTGTATAAATTGGGGCTTGAATTTCACTCAAACAAAAAACTTTTCAGGGAAAATCATACCATTAAACCTGTGGTTTGATGCTTTTGCTTAGAAACTCAGATCCAATGACTGAGTACTAATGCTAAAACTTAAGTTCAGTTTCTAAGGATTTTAAGCCTCCGCCCGAACACTCAAGCCCAGAAGTTCACTTTTCAAAGTTACCACAAGATCTAAAATTTTTCTACCACTTTATGAAATAACCTCAGCCTTTAAATCAATTCACTGATGATTCACCCCATCATAATGGACGTTTACAGGCTTCAAATACAGATAAATTCACAAGTGTGATAGTTGTGACAGAGTTACACAACCGAACTCGGTAATGATGAGGGGCGGGCATTTTACTTCCCCTTCCCAGATTTGAGGGAGGAAGTTGATCCTCAGAAAGGATGTTGTTTGAGCTTGCCTGTTCGTTGCTTTTGTTCCAGTTTGGCACGCTTTTCAGGGGTCAACAAAGGAAAACAATGGGGGCAACAAATATCGGCTTGGTACTGGGGTGATCGCTTTTCTTGCTCGGAAAGGGGATGGCCACAGGCAGTACACAGATCGAAGGAGCCTTCTGCTAATCCGTGCTGGACTGCGATGCGCTGATCAAAAACAAAACATTCTCCTTGCCAAAGACTGTCTTCGGGAGGGATTTCTGAGAGGTAATTCAAGATGCCGCCCTGGAGGTGATAGACTTCCTGAAAACCTTGGCTCAGTAAAAATGCTGAGGCTTTTTCGCAACGAATGCCGCCCGTACAGAACATGGCAATTTTAGGGTGATGTTGAGGATCTAAATTTTGCTGGACATATTCTGGAAATTCTCGAAAGGAGTGGGTGTGGGGATTGGTGGCTCCTTGGAATGTCCCTGTTTCGACTTCGTAGGTGTTGCGGGTGTCTAGAACTAAAACCTCTGGATCTTGGATCAATTCGTTCCAGTCTTGGGGCTTTACATAATGTCCAACGTGCTGGGTAGGATCTGCTTGGGGTTGGGCAAGGGTGACAATTTCGGGTTTGATTTTGACTTTCATCCGTTCAAAGGGGCAGTTCTCGGCCCAGGCATCTCGTGTGGTTAGGTCACTCAGTTCTGGTTCTGTTTTGAGTAATATCAAAACTTCTGCGATCGCATCAGGTAAGCCCGCGATCGTGGCGTTAATGCCCTCTGAAGCCAACAAAATGGTTCCTCTGACCTGTTTTTGCTGACAATAGGTCTGCCAATCTTCTTTTTTTTTCTCAAGATCAGTCAATCGGACAAACTTATAAAAACTACTCACCAGATAGGTCATGGGCAAATTTTTAAAAAAAACTTGATTATTTCCGCAGTCTATGATTATAATAGCAAAGGCAGTTAAATCTTGATGATTCATCCG
>JBEIFD010000004.1:0-21385 GCA_040382535.1 Merismopediaceae cyanobacterium | reverse complement strand
GTAATCAGTTTGTTCTTAACCCTAGTCAGAAGACTGTTTCAGAGGAGACAAAACAATTATAGCGGTAATCGCGTGAGTGAGGTGTATTGCAGTCTTGTACAGTAAACCTTTCGAGAATTTTATTGCCCCTTATACGACTGAATACCGCTATAATTGATAAGCTCTTATTAGAACGACTCACTACCGCACTTTCTAGCACCGTTTTGACCGTATCCACTACTTCTGTTTTCCTTTGATTAAAATCTATCACCTTGTCTAAAAATCGCTGTTTTAAGGCTCAATCCCGATATAGAACCCATTTGACATCTTTTTTTATAATGGAGAAAATAAAACAGAGAGGAAACGGAAATGTACTCAAGTAGCCTAACGGATGAAAAGTGGTTAATCATAGAACCGCTATTGCCAAAGAAAAAGCCGACTTGTCTGCCTACATGGACTAAACGAGAAATCTTAGAACCATGAATTAACTTCTCAACTGGGATACGGCATACTGCTTTAGGTATTGATAATTAATTTTTCCTATAGTTGTTCTCGGAATTTGATCAACAGCTAACCAATGTTTAGGGCATTTGTAAGCACTGAGTTGTTTTCTTAGAATGATTTTCAACTCTTCTAAATCAAAATTGTTGCTAGGGGAAATATAAATGGCTGTGACCACTTCCCCCCATTGCTCATCAGATACACCAATTACGACAACATCTTTGACTAACTGAGTCTCTAAAATAGCCGTCTCTACTTCAAGGGGAAAAACGTTTTCTCCCCCTGTAATGATTTTTTGGCTATTACGACCGAGTATATGTAGATAGTTTTGTTCATCAAAATACCCCAAATCATCTGTTAGAAAAATATTAGAATCATTGAAATTAGGATAATAGCCCAAAAACAAAGATTTTGCTTTTATTGTAATAATGCCCGTTTGATGATTGGATAATTCTTGTCCCTGTTCATCACAGATCATCATTTCAGCATGGGGTAGAACTTGACCGACTGCATTATTATTCTGACAAATAAAATCCTTGGGTTTCAAGGTAACAATTTGGGAAGCCATTTCTGTCATTCCATACGTTAAAGCCAGTTTTATTTTTTTTTCTCTAGCTCTTGCTAATAAATTAAGAGAAGCTTTTTCTCCGCCCAATAAAACTATTGGAAATTGAGTGAGCCAATCAGGATAATTTTCTAAGAAAAAATGTAGTTGTTTGGGAACTAGGGAAATAAAAAAAGATTGATATTGAAATAGTAAATTAGGATTATTTTTAAAAGAAGAATAGGGTAAAACAATTAATTCACCTAAACTCAAAAAAGACCGTAAAAACTGCATTAAGCCACTAACATGGTAGAGAGGCAGTAAACAAAATGAATTAATTTTTTCTAAATTAAAATATTCTCGTAAACCTTGATAGGATGCCGTTAAAGTTGACCAAGTATGAATGGCAAATTTGATTTTTCCCGATGTTCCGCCTGTGGGAATCATCACTAAACTTTGGCTTAAATAGTCATTATTTACTAAAAAAGTTTTTTTGATGGAGGTATTATTCACAGAAAAATCTTGATCAAGACCGAAAATCAAATCTGGCTTGACCAATTCAAAAACCTGTTGCCATTCGGATTCTTGCCAATCAGGATTTGCTAAAAAAACTAGGGTTTTAGTGATAATGCAAGCGAGAAAGATTGCTAGAAATTTATCAGGTTCTCTTTCGGCTAAAATAATCTTAAAAATTGAGTTATTTTCTAAATTATTTTTTGATGAATTGAATTGTTGAATATAGGTTTGTACTAATTCATAAAAAAGACGATTATCATAACCAATAAATTTTTTTTGATCAGTCCAATTTTGGAGATGAATGATTAAATCAGTCATAGGCTTTCTATTCAATTCATTGACGCGATCGCCTATTCACCTATTCTTTAAAGTCCAGCAGAGGTTTGGGCAAACAGAGCCGCAAAATCTTTCGTGACGATCGCCGAAGGATCATCTTCAGGCTTGGAGATCAAGTCAAAGGCTTTATTTCTGGCATTGGGTTCCCTTAAGGCTTGTAACACCACTTCCGCGACATCGGCTCTCGGTATAGAGGTTGGTATTCCGTTGGGAGGATTGGTTAAAAAGACATCATTTTTACTCACCAATAATTCTCGCACTCCCCCTGCTTTATCTACGAGTCCGCCTGCCCGAATAATGGTGTAATCAATGCCAGAATCGATTAAATAGGCCTCAGCAGTCCGTTTCCAAATTAAAATATTCCCCTCACCGATTTTATTGAGAGGATAATCCGCGATGGTTCCGCCCATTGAGCCAACCAAAATAATCTGTTCCACCCCCGCCGCGATCGCCGCATCAATCTGATTTCTTTGCCCCAGATAATCAACTTCTTCAGGCATTCCCCCCACTTCAAACTCAAATTCTGGTCGTTGTCCTGGTTGCGGAGGAGCTTTCATTTTAGGAATCGCGCTGGTCAGAATCACTAATGCTTGACAACCCGCGATCGCCTTTTCTAGAGAGGAAATATTTGTAATATCCCCCTCAAAAAATCCCTCTGTTGAGCCAAATAATTCCTTGAATTTCGTCGCAGAACGAGCAAATCCTAACGCGGTAAATTCGTCCGAGTGTTGGCGTAATTTTTCTAATGTTAAGAATCCTGTCCGTCCTGTTGCGCCCGTGACCAAAACTTGTTTGAGTGACATAGATTGATGATGGAATATTATTACTATAAAGTTACAGCATTTTGTCGTTAAATCCCTTACATGGTAGGGAGATAATATATTAAGTAGTTGGTTACAGTTAAATATAGATTGTGCGCTCGATCCCCCCTGCCCCCCTTGATAAGGGGGGTGTCCGTAGGACGGGGGGATCTTATAAATTTTAAGACCCGCCTACTTATGTCCCTACAAACGTTTGTTCGTCATCACAACGCAATTTGTTGTAAAACATCAAGTCTAAAAGTTAATGGTTAAAAATACGCTATTCATTAAAATTTTCCGTTATCTCATTTATTGTTTGATAACGGTTGTTTTTATTTTCACTCCCATTATGATCGTCCAAGCTAATCCGTCAAATTTTTCGCAAAATAAACCTTTTTGGGTAGAATTAATTGGATTAATCGCTGGATTTGGGACAACCTTTGCGGCTTTGCCCGATTTGTTTGTCATGCTAAAAAAGCGATCGCGTCAGGGAATAAATCCTCGGATGGCGGCCATTACGGGAATTTTTCAATGTCTCTGGCTAGTCTATGGATTATTAATTCAGGCTCCTGCTGTTATTATTTGGAATATGATTTCAATTGTGACCAACGCGACAACCGTGAGTGCCTACTTATATTTTGCTAAGATAGAAAAATATAAGCCAAAATAGCGAAATGTTACTAAAATCTCTCTTTAAACCTACCGAAAACAAATGGCAACCCATTGTCAGAGCTTTAGAAGCCATTTTAGGAAAAGACGGCGTTATTCAGCGCAAAGATGAATTATTGACCTACGAATGCGATGGACTCACGGGTTATCGGCAACGGCCCGCGATCGCGGTTTTACCCCGTACCACTGAACAGGTCGCCGCAGTGGTCAAACTTTGTCATGAGCATCAAATTCCCTGGGTCGCTAGGGGCGCAGGAACGGGATTATCGGGCGGGGCGTTGCCCTTAGCAGAAGGCATTTTGATAGTCACTGCCAGAATGCGCCAAATTTTGTCAGTTGATCTGGATAATCAACGAGTCGTCGTCCAGCCTGGCGTTATCAATAACTGGGTCACTCAAGCTGTTAGTGGGGCAGGTTTTTATTACGCTCCCGATCCCTCTAGTCAGACCGTTTGTTCTATTGGTGGAAATATTGCCGAAAATTCGGGCGGTGTTCATTGCCTCAAATACGGCGCGACGACAAACCATGTATTGAGCCTCAAATTAGTCATTCCCGATGGTTCCATTGTGGAAGTGGGCGGCTATTTACCTGAAATGCCTGGTTATGACCTAACGGGCCTATTTGTCGGCTCAGAGGGAACTTTAGGAATCGCCACAGAAATCACCCTAAAAATCCTGAAAACACCCGAATCGATCTGTGTTTTACTCGCAGATTTTATGAGCCTAGAAGCCACTGCTCAATCCGTTGCCGATATTATTGCCGCAGGAATTATCCCCGCAGGCATGGAAATTATGGATAATTTTAGTATTAATGCCGTTGAAGACGTGGTTGCGACCAATTGCTATCCCAGGGATGCGATCGCGATTTTGCTCGTCGAATTGGATGGTTTACCGATAGAAGTCCAAACCAATAAACACCGAGTCGCAGAAATTTGTCGTAATAATGGAGCGAGAAACACCACTTCTGCCAATGACCCAGAAACTCGTTTGACTATGTGGAAAGGACGGAAAGCGGCCTTTGCGGCGGCGGGAAAAATGAGTCCGAGTTATTTTGTTCAGGATGGGGTCGTTCCCCGTAATTGTTTGGTAGAAATTTTAGGAGATATTAATGCATTAGGGGATAAATATGGTTTTCGTATTGCGAATGTTTTCCATGCAGGCGATGGGAATTTACATCCTTTGATTTTGTATGATAATTCTGTGCCTGGAGAATGGGAAAGGGTAGAAGAATTAGGGGGAGAAATTCTCAAACGCTGTGTTGAATTAGGCGGAAGTTTATCAGGAGAACATGGGATTGGCTCGGATAAAAATAATTTTATGCCATCGATGTTTAATGAAACGGATTTAGAAACAATGGCTTGGGTGAGGGATTGTTTTAATCCTGATCATTTAGCGAATCCTAATAAATTATTTCCGACTCCTCGCAGTTGTGGGGAATCTGCTAATGCTCAAAAATTGATGGAATTTAAGGATCTAGAAGTTTTTTAGCAATCATTTGTTCCTTGTTTATCCATATTTTGGGTAAAGGCAAGAATTTGATTAAGAGCGTGATAAAGGTCTAAAATAATTTCCTGATCACTGGACATAAATAATCTCCGAATTATTCAGGATATTCTGGCGACGAATCCAATTTTTGCTATTTTCAATTGCTTTTTTAGAGACGAGATCAATGTTTCGCTTGAGTAAGATTTTAAGCCTATTTTCTATTTTAATCATATCCATTAAACTAATATGAGCGTTGGGATCAAATTTAACTAATAAGTCAATATCGCTATCAAGGTTAAAGTCTTCTCGTAGGATGGAACCGAAGACGGATAATTCAGTGATTTTGTGTTTTTGACAAAATTCATGAAGGATTGAGAAGGAAACTCCTAAGCGTTGTTGGGTACGTTGTTTGTTTTCAATAATTATCATATTGATTTTTTAATTGAATGTTGAGCATAGAAAATAGAGAGCATTTAATTATTGGTTTATTTAAGGCTAACTATTTCTCGGCTTTGTTTGATCTCAAAGAACAAAATGAAAAACTAAATCAATTAACAGCATATTCTGTAAATTGACGCATAAAAAAGGAATGAAAGCCAACTACAATATCTTGCTTGGGAACTCCTGCTTTAGCCAATTCTTCAGCAAAATCAATTTCAGTTCCGTTATGTTGGAGCCAGACTTTTCCATCTTTTATATCAAAGTGTAAGATACAGCCATAAATGCGATGATTGTCTTCCCAACCAACGTTAACAATTTGATAGTGGTCTCGTTCTACATCAAAAATCAATTCTCTATCTACATTTTGGCGTTGATAATCATCACTAATATAGTCTTTTAAAAGGTTTTGAATAATTTCTCGATAGGTGTTTATTTTATCCATTGTTGAATGACCTCCTGATCGGGATTATATCGGTTGAGATTTACCTTCAGCAATTTCCTGTTTAGCTTGTTTGGCGGCTTTAATTAAATTATGTTGGGTTTTGCTGACTAGATTATCCCACTCTAGTTCATTTTGAAGACCAGCAATATATTCTCGAAGATGTTCTATTAGTTGGGTTTGGGCTGTCTTTGGGAGAGATTCGAGCATTTTGGTAACAGTAGCAATATTTTCGGAGGACATAGTTTAAATTAAGATGTTTGATGATAAGAATTTAAGGGAATAATTAGCGGCGATCGCGCTTTGTTTAACTTAATCATAATGACCACCTATGGCAAAAATATAAACATATTTATCATCAAATTTGTAAATTAGGCGATCTTTTTGAGACAGTCTTCTTGACCACAAGCCCGATAAGTTATGTTTTAAGGGTTCAGGTTTACCTGTTCCTTTGGCGGGATCTTCTCTCAACATTTCTTTGATGAGTTTACAAAGATTTTTATGCAGAATTTTGTCTTTCTGTCTAAGTTCTTCGTAAATTTCCCAAGTGTTACCTTCAAAGACTAAGTATCTCATTGAGTTCTTCCTGATTAGGAGAATAGCCTTGGTTTTGGGTATGGGTAGCCATTGAATGAGCAATTTGTTGCATTAAATTACTATTTTGTAAAACAAATAGGGTTTCCTGTTGTTGTTCCCAATCTTCGGCACTGATAACGATAAAATCTTCGCCGTCTTGATTGGTAATTTTGATCGGAATATGTTGATTAATAACTTGCTTGATAAGGTCTTGGAGATTATTTCTAAATTGGTTAATAGAAATAGAATTCATTATTTTGTCCTCGCTAAAATCAATTTTTTTGTTTTTGTTTTCACGGCAAGCTATAAAGTTAACTCTTCTCATTTGCTTAACGTTGGATTTCATTACGCTTACGTCTCTTTATCGGAGGAAAAGATTTTTGTGCATTGGACACACTCTACTACTGCTAAGACAATCACATAATAAGACAATGTTTTTAAGTCATAATTTCTACATTATTGTCTAATCTTCGAGAATCTCTTTCATAATCTTGAGAAAATTTTCTTAAAAGACAGGCAGTTCTAGGCCACATTAATTCTAGTGATTGAGCATCAGAAGTGTATTTTTCAGCTAATGAAAGTTCTTGGTCACCACCAGAATATGGATGTCTTACTGTCACTCCTCTCGCATTATAGTGACCGCAGAGAATTGCTTGTTCAAATTCTTGGCTTTTTATTTGTTCGATAATAGCTCTAACCGATTCATGCGGCCAGATCCCGTCATTACCTGTCGGACACTTTGATAAATAATACCCAATTTGATTGTCTCCAATTTTCAATTTTTCTACTTTTTTAAAAGATTCTCTTACTTCTTGAACCCATTTTTTCAAAATACTTTCATCAATCTTATTGCCTTGCTGTCCAGGCAAAGCGGAAATCTGATTGAGTAAGTCATAAGCAATTTCAGATCGCTGTGCAATAAACTCATCAGATAAGTCTTCTATGACATTTTCTTGATTACTATCTATTTTATACCTCCAATTAACAAGTTGGGTAAAAAAATTAGAATCTTCTATAATGTTTTTTATTAAATAACGAGGTGTAAATGCTTCATGTTTTAATCCCCTTAGATAAAACCATTCTAAAAGACAAATATCTTTTTCAGATATTGTTTCTGAATTTTGTAGAAACTCAATAGCTTGTGTAATGTAATAAATGACAAGATTGTCGAACCGTCCATTACTATCTGTGGGGTTGGTGACAATTCTCATCAAGATATTAAAGACAATTTGATTATCTAAATTATGCAGATCTTTCCTTTCATCAAGTGCTATAGCAATCGCCTCAATGGCCGCTAAAGGTCTATCATACTCTAAGAGTTTAGACGCAATAGTAGAAGAAGTCTTAGCTGATTCATCTTTCATAAAGAAATAACGTCTGTTAGACCAGAAGTGTTTTTGTCCATCTTCAGGAATCATTTCCACTAATTCTAGGGTTTCATTATTAAGAGGCATACATAATAAAATTTTCGCCTTTTTGATAGGCGACCATGTTTCATTATCAAGTAATAAATTTTTAGCCATTTCATAATTACTACTTACTAAATTAAGACAATATTCAGTGGCAAATTCTCCTTTTTTATCTTCAAGCTCTAGCCATTCTATAACCCAAGGCAGAAAAATATTAGAAAATGTACTTTGAAAAGCAGTAGAGCCAATTAAACGAGGTTGAGAACATTTAGAAATTAATTCTTGAATCCCATCAATTCCTTGTTCTCTATAAATTTTTTCTAATATAGATACTCGTATTTGACAAAATAATACTTCTTGTTCTTGATAGCGACTTTCTCTTCTGTTGAGTGGTTTAATTAAGCTTGGTAAGTAGGCATCAAAAAGAAAAACATTTGCTTTAATAAAGTCTCTGAAATTAAAATGATGATATACGGTTTCTAGTTGAATCAGTATATCTTCTCGCCAAGCCCATTGAGCGTCAGAAAACTCTCTATGATGGGCTAAAGTATTGCGTAATTTTTTGATAATCTCTCCGCGCTGCTCATCTGACAGTTCTTGAACATTAACAGTGAGCATTTTCTCGATAATTCTCTTAGTCTGTTCTGGCGTATAAGAATTAAATTCATCAATTAAATCAATTATCCTGTTTTCTACATCTTTTTCAAGCTCTTGTAGGAGTAAATCAACGATTTTACCAACATACTTATGAAATTCTGAAATAGTAGTGTTTCTTTCAATATTTTTATGCCAATCTCTATACTTGGGTGTGCAAATGCCTGTTGTTGATTCATGATGATTTATTAGCAACGCAATCATTAAACGCCATGAAATATCTGGATAATTAGGTATTAGACAATTAATTAGAATTTGAATTCTTTCATCATGAGTTGCAGATGTATTATTGATCCATCCTAAATAAATATCTACAAGAGAATTAAATGGACGATTTAAGTATTTTCCACCAGGATCTATTGTTGATAGACAAGCTAAACATTGACTAACTCTTGCCAAGTATTGTTTATCCCAAGAAATTAGCTCTAATGCCCATAATAGAGATGAATGATAACACCCACCTTCAAATGATCCATTTCCTTCTTCCTTAAATAATCCTAGTAGAAGTGGCTCATCACCTTCTAAGGCACATTCTACTGCGGAAAGAAAGGCATTAGGTGCAGCTTCAGCTAATAAAGTTAAACAATCCTGAATAGAAAACCAAAATTTTATACTCTGATTACCATTAAAAACGTTTGAAATCCAATAGCTAATAAGTGAAGAAGACTTTTGACTCCATAGTTCACAAAATTGATCACCAAAAACAGATAATAATGCCAAAGAATCGGCCACTCCTTGTTTTAAAAAAGGTGAATACTTAGGAATTGCGCGTACAACTGAAGCCATGTAGCGTTGATTAGCTGGTAAATCATAAGCAGGATTTTCATCAGCTAACACAACAGGAACAATTGCTTCTAACTTTTCTAGATAAATATCAGCTAACTGTGAAGCTATTAATAACCAAAAATCTATTTTAGCAATGACTTGCCAGAGTTCCCCTACTTTTCTAATTGGAGGATCACTGGTTTTAGATAAAGAAATAATTTCTCTTTCAAATTCAGAGTAATTTATACCTGATAATACTTCCATTGCTTGACGGTCATGTTCGTTATTGTTGTACCACGCAGAAGCAAATAAGATAGCGAAAAGAATATCAGGTGATGTCTCTTCAATCCATTTTGGTGTTTGATAATCAATGGCTTTTAAAAGGTTATGTCTAAGAAGAGGATCAAAAAATCCTTTAGTGTCTTTATACAAAATTCTGGCTTTCTCATCTCTATCTTTATCGTCATTAGACCAAAGTTTTTTAAGTCCTTCCTCTCTATCCAGACGAGTCTGGCGTTTTAAT
Source organism: Merismopediaceae cyanobacterium (assembly GCA_040382535.1). Classification (GTDB taxonomy): domain Bacteria; phylum Cyanobacteriota; class Cyanobacteriia; order Cyanobacteriales; family Microcystaceae; genus Snowella. Next base: position 11,749 of record JBEIFD010000004.1, on the reverse strand, counting down.
TCGATAGACGGTTTACGAGTATCTTTGTCATCAATTGCCAAAAGAACGGTGTTACCTTTAGCAGTAGCAAGACCTACACTATCAGGTAAAAATTCATAAGGAATTAATATTAGAGATTGCTTGCTGGCCGCCATATCATTCCATGCTTGTTGAGATTGGATAATCAAACAGCGACAATTAGCTTCTTCATTATTAAGGAGGGTTGCTAAAATAAAACCATACGCTTCTTTTTTGGAGTTTGATTTAATAAGGTGTTGAGCATTGCTAGAGATTAAGTTTAATAATGACTCCGATTCCTCTTCTCTCCCATGCAATAAAAAGTCTTTTGTCAACGGTGTTGATGTTTTATTTTTAAACGCAGTCCAAGCCTCTTCAATATCCCAAATATCATCAGGACGACGCTTTCCTATTACTTGAGAAAACCAACGATGGACTGAAGGGCAATCTTCTAACCAATCCGCAAGAGTTTCTGCATTTATTCCCTTAACATCTTTCCATTGATTATCTAATTTTTTCTCATTTATCCACTGATCTCTTTTTGTCCAAAGTCGTGATGTAACAAACACAAACGTAGTTTTATCCAACTCGAAAGGGTCTGGTTCGTCAACTCGTTTCTGATAATCTTCATCAGCTTTTCCCTTAACCCCTTCATTTGTACCAAATTCCCAACCAGAGATGCCAGAAGGAATAAAACGATTACCTTCATTAACCTCAAGAATACCATCCCATCCCCCAATAGCTATATCATCACCAGATGGAAACTCAATCCTTGTAGGTTGAGAAGAAGCAAGAATTAGCTTTTTAACCAATAAGGGCAGTTTTTCTTCAGATTGCCTTTTATTGGTTTCAGTCCAATTTCTTATTTCGTTTGTTGTTACATACCAACCACTCATAGCATTATTACTCCGTGACTTTATTTTAAAAATTCGATGCTCTACCATGATTAAGAAGGGCGATCACGTTTCTTCTTGGTTTCGTTTCTGACAAGCGATCGCTTCAAACCTATACTCAATCATCACTTGCCAAGATTAACTCAACAACTCTCAATCCTCACAAACTTATTAACAGGGCGATCGCATCGTATTTTTTAAATAATCATACCAATCTTCTAATCCTTCCCCCGTTGTAGCAGAAACCTGAAAAATTTTTAGCTCAGGATTCACTTTTAACGCATATTCCACACAGCGATCGCGGTCAAATTCCACGTAGGGCAACAAATCAATTTTAGTTAAAATCATCACCTGACTAGCGCGAAACATATGGGGATATTTCATCGGTTTATCTTCGCCTTCAGTGACCGAAAGAATCACCACTTTTGCCTGTTCTCCCAAATCAAATAGGGCAGGACAAACTAAATTTCCCACATTCTCGATCATCACCATCGAACGAGGAGCAGGAGCCAATTCATCCAATCCTTTTTGAATCATCGCCGCTTCAAGGTGACAACCCGTTCCCGTATTAATTTGAACCACATTGCAACCCGTTTCTCGGATTCTTTGAGCATCGTTACTCGTTGCCTGGTCGCCTTCAATAACACTAATGGGAATTTGTTCTTGTAAATCCCGAATTGTTCTCGTTAACAAGGTCGTTTTCCCCGATCCTGGAGAACTCACCAAATTTAATCCTAGAATTTCTTGTTCCTGAAACCAGGCTCGGTTTTGGGCGGCAAGCTGATCATTTTTAGCCAGCAGATTTTGCTCTAGGGTGAGGGTCGTGTGATGGGTTTGGGCATGGATCTCCGCCTTATCCGTCTGATGGTGGGAATGGGCATGGTTTTCTGCATGATCATGGGTGTGGCTAATGACCGTACCATCAGCTAAGACGTGACGATGTTCTGCTAGATCTTCTTTTGTTCCTAAATAGTCCAGAGTGACTTCGGCCCCCTCGGAACAACCGCAGGTTATACACATAATTCTTCTAGTTCCAGTTCTTTGATTTGCAGTTCTTGACCCTGGATAAATGCTAAATCCATACTACCGCATTCACAAAGGCCAAAGGGTTCCGCGATCGCAAACTCGGTTCCACAGCGACGACAACGGGCTAGACCAGGGACTTCAATAATTTCGAGAACAGTATTTTCTAGAGGAGTTCCCAAACGACAGGCATCAAAGCAAAATTCGATGGAATCGGGCAGAATCGCACTCAATTGACCAATTTCTAGGGTAATACGATTTATCTTTTTACCTTGAGCGTGTTTCAGGGCAATTTCAATAATATTTTCAGTGATTCCTAATTCGTGCATCTTTGCGTTAATGGGGGTAGAGAGACTCGAACTCTCACGAGCTTATAAGGCTCAACGGATTTTAAGTCCGCAGCGTCTACCATTCCGCCACACCCCCAATTTTTTTGTCGTTGTCAGCATTTTATCAAAAGACTGATGTTTAACCGACGATTTATCATCATAGCATGAGTATTGTTTTATACAAGTTTTTATCAAAGAAATTTGAGACTCAAGATAAAACCGTTTAAATCCCGTCTCCCACGCTGGCCACTAGGGGATAGAACAGGGGAACTAATTCAGACCGACTCACCGTTAAACAGGGAAAAGGGCGATCGCCGTAGTTATCTCCGACTGTCAAGGGAAAAATCGGATCTTTCCCTAAAGAAATAAAATCTCCTCCTGCGGCCTGTACGATGGGCCAAACCCCTGCAATATCCCAAATTTTAGGCGTTTTTTCGACTCCTCCCAAAGCGGCTCCCGATGCCACCAAGAGAATGTTATAACTAGCAACGCCTAGCAAGCGAAATTTACAGGGAAAGGGCTTGGCTAAAATTTCCGTACTTCTGGCACAGAGGGTAAAAAGATGATTTAAGCTGGGTTCATCCGTACTCGTTTGAATGCGATCGCCGTTACAAAAAGCTCCTGTTGGCCCTGTTAAACCAGATTTTCCGTACCAATAGCCCCAAAAAGCTTGGTCAAACATCGGGAAATAGACAAAACCAAAGACGGGGGTTCCCCGATAGAGCAAACCCAAGGAAATGCCCCAGATGGGAATGCCCCGCGTAAAGTTAGTTGTGCCATCAATGGGATCAATAATCCAGCACCAATCATTGGCGGGGAAAATATGCTCGGTTTCTTCTGTCAGGACACCATGACGGGGAAATTGGTGGGCAATGCGATCGCGGAGTTGTTGGTCTGTCCACTGATCCGCTTGAGTCACAAGGGTTCCGTCTCGTTTTCGAGTAGCAGGGATCTTGGCAAATTTTGTCACCAACTCTTCGGCGAGGGTCTTTGTGGTGGTTTGACAAAAATCGAGTACTTCAGTCCAAAATGTCTCCATGTCAACTTCTTGGTATAGTGAATTAGCAGCTTTTAGAGAGCGATTATAGACATCATCACATACTAACTGTTACTAACCGTAGGAAATTGCCGTGACCCAAGTATTGTCTAGTGGGAAACGCCACCCAGCGCGATCGCCTGACCTATCGCTGTCCCGCTTATCACAGGAAATTTTTCAACTACTCTCTCGTCCTGAAGTGTATAAATGGGGACGTTGGAGCGTGGCATCCTTTGGCGCGACTTTGATGTTTTCCTGGGATTGGAAACTCGTCGTGGCGACTGGTGTGGGGATGGGGGGCATGGGTCTGGTTTATCTGGCTTCAGGAAAAAATTGGCAACAATATTGGCGGCTTTGGCAACCTTTTCTCACAGGTTCCCAGGGAAAATTAACCCTCGCTGTCGGCAGTGGTGCGATCGCGGCGTTGAGTACCTATTTAGCGGCGGCGATTTGGGCTGAATCAGACAATCGTTGGTTAGCAACGGGAACGGTTTTAGAAGGAATGGGAACCCTGTTGACCCTGACCTTATTGGGTTGGCATATTATCAGTCAACAAAACCAAGCATCCCATACCCAATTAGAAAAATATTTGCACCAGTTAACCGAACCCGATCCGATCAAACGTTTAATTGCGGTGAGACAGTTAATCAAATTGCAGGAAACTAAAACGCTGCCGAAACGCGATCGGCACCAAATCGAAGAGTATTTTCAGTTACTCCTGCAACAAGAATCGGAAAAACTGATTCGACAAGCGATTTTAGAGCATTTACATCTCGAAAATTCTTCTCCTCGCCCAACGGTTAATACTCCCTTAAATGTTCCTCTTAATATTCAGGAATCCTTGAAGCGAGTAGAAAAAATTTAGTTAATCGTTTAAATATCCACAATTCAGAAATTTATTACTATCATTTTATCCTAAAGTAACTCTCTATGGATTTGGAAACCAAACCCCTACCAAATATTGATGATATTCTGCAACAAATAACTGAGATTGGATAATATTTTATGTTTTCTAAAGAGAATTTATTCGCTATTTCCCTGTTTCCCTATCTCGGATTTCTCTGGTTTATGACCCGTTCGGGACAAATGCCGCGTTTAGCCCTCATTGGTTTTTATTTTCTGCTAGTTTTTGTGGCTGTCACTATTCCCGCAGGGATTTATGCCCAAGTTCATTATGGTGATCAATTAGCAAATATTGATTGGCTGCACGGTAGCGCGGAATCTTTTTTGACAATTTCTAATATTTTGGTTGTCTTAGGTTTCTATCAGGCGATCGCAAAGCAACAGAATATCAATATTCAAACAGATTCCCAATTATCCCTAGCGAATGACCCCAATGAACAGGAAGAAAACCTAGAGAAATACGGCGTTTCTGCGGTGAATCCTGATTGGAGACGTGAAAGTTTTACACAATGGTGGAGTCCCTCCTTTCAACTTTTAAAAGCCATCCGTAATTATCAAAAAGTGTCTAATCATTCAGGAATGATCGCCCAATTACTCGCGAAAAAATTTTTATTAGAGCATCGTTTTTGGAGTGTGATGACAGGCGCAGATATTCCTATTAATTGCAATTTAGGTGGAGGATTGATGTTACCCCATCCCACAGGGGTTGTCATTCATCCCGATGCGATTATTGGCCCTAATTGCATGATTTTTCAACAGGTTACGATTACAGGGATTGTAAAAATCGGTGGCCATGTGGATATTGGGGCAGGGGCAAAAATATTGAGTAATGTAACACTCGGAAACCATGTCCAGGTGGGGGCAAATGCAGTGGTTAAGAACCTAGACGCTCCCGATGAATCCATTGTGGTCGGTATTCCCGCCAAAATTAAGTTCCCGTCTTAAAAAAGTGTATTTAATGCTTTCCGTGATAAGCCGCGCCCAAATAAAGCTCTCCCACGCTAGGATCATTTAAGAGTGATTGTCCCGTTCCTTCTAGTTTATCTTTTCCATTTTCTAAAACATAACCTCGGTCTGCCATCATTAAAGCTTGCTTGGCATTTTGTTCCACTAAAACGATCGCCTTTCCTGTTGCATTAATCGCTTTAATTTGTTCAAACACATCTTTGACTAAAATCGGAGAAAGGGCCGCCGAAGGTTCATCCAAAAGAAGTAAATCGGGGTCTAACATTAACGCCCTTCCCATTGCTAACATCTGCCGTTCTCCACCTGATAAAGTTCCTGCTTTTTGGTGACGACGTTCAGCCAGACGGGGAAACATGGTATAAATTTTTTGCTTGAGAGATTTCAGGGAACCGTGATGTAAAAAAGCTCCCATTTCCAGATTTTCTGCCACTGTTAATGCCGCAAAAACATTGGAGACCTGGGGAACGTAGCACATTCCCCGACGAACGATTTGATCGGAAGATAAGCCCGCAATATTTTCTCCTTTAAAGAGAATTTTTCCCTCGGTAGGAGTTAATAAACCAAAGACGGTTTTGGCAAGCGTCGATTTTCCTGCGCCATTAGGGCCAATGACGGTGACGAGTTCCCCTGGTTTGATGGCAAAATTAATGCCCTGCAAAATCGGTAAATCCTTGACATAGCCTGCGTAAACATTATCAACTTCTAATAAGTTGCTCATCTTTTTGGTTTTTCCTGATCAATTAGCAATTAGGGTACACTACAGGGTTGTCATTTTGAGCCTTGAAGAAATATTTTAATCTAAGATCTAACCCGACAACGTTGCCAGTTTATTTTACTTATTTCTTGCGGTCAGTATCAAAGCAAAAATTGGATGTAATCCTCGTCTGCTCTTTAGATCCCACAAATAGAGCTTGCTTTAATGATGATGCCCGTAGGCTCCTGCTTCGGGTTGGAAGGGTTTTATTTCTTCTTTGATTTCAACTCCTAAATGGATCAGCATTTCAGCTAATACAGAATCGGGTTTGAGGTGGAGATAATCGGGAGTAATTTCTACGGGAACATGGCGATTGCCTAAATGATAAGCGACACGCAGTAGGGTTAAAGGATTATCCGCTAAGACGGTTAAAACGGGTTCGGGTTTGGCTAAAATTTCGATCAATTCACCGTTTTCCGCTTTCAGAAAATCTCCATTTTGTATGACAATTCCCCTGGGAAGTCGAAAAAATAGGGTTTGTCCCTCTGGCAAATCGAATCGATGGCGGGTTCGAGTCCGTTCTTCGGCGGTGAGGGATAAGGTTAATAGAGGTTTAAGGTTAGAAACGACTTCTGCCCTGGGGATGCGATCGATAAGAATAAGCATTAATCTATAGCAATAATAAATCTAGAACGATGTCTTGTTTCTGCGATCGCCCAAATTACCAAGAGTTATCGATATTTTCTTGGTTTTAGGCTTTCAGAGATATCAAGAATACCTGAGTCATGTACATACTGCCATAACGCGATCGCTTTAAAAATTTTCCCTACAGATAAACAAAGCATAATAGCTCCTTAACATTAACGTGGGATCGTCATTAGAGTGTACTGGATTTTCAGAACAAATTTTTCTGAAATTAAGTTGCTTTCTAACTTAAAAAAATAAGATATTACGACGAAAAGTACACACGTCAAACACTATTTTAGGAGTCAATCTAGTCTAAAAAAGACTAATTGCCTCAAGTTATCGATCAATACATTTGCATTATTTCACCAAGGAGTATCGTTTGAACCATGCCTAATCTTCCCTTTGATACAAACCAGCCCGCCCAAGTACAAGGATTAGAGGGTTATAAGGTTGACCCTATTTTTACCGTTGGAGATACTATCGAGAGCTATACACCCCCTGGAATTTTGGATGGAACTGGTGCCTACGAACTTGACGATAATACCGTTCGTATTTTGGCAAACCATGAGTTGAGTAATACGGTTGGTTACCAATATACCTTAGCCAATGGAACTCAGCTACCTGGAGCGCGGGTGAGCTATTTCGATATCGATAAGCGCACTTTGCAAGTGGTTGATGCTGGTTTAGCCTTTGACACAATTTATAACCGTGCAGGGGAAGTGGTGGATGCAGCAACAGACTTAGAATATTTGGGTCTTAATCGTTTTTGCTCTGCTAACCTGATGGAGGCTGAACAGTTTGGAACGAATAAAGGCTTTGTTGATACCATTTTCTTCACGGGAGAAGAAGCCAGTGGCGGTACTGAATTCGCTTTAGACGTAGCAACCCAAGAATTATGGGCTCTTCCTTGGTTGGGTCGTGCCGCCTGGGAAAGTGTAGCTGAAGTAGATACGGGTACGACAGACAAGATTGCTTTGTTGGTAGGCGATGATCGCAGTAGTGCTACGGTGAATGGTACTTCGGTGAATCCAGTTGCCCCTGTTCTTCTCTATGTAGGGACTAAAGATACTAGTGCTGATGCCAATTTCCTAGAGCGTAACGGTTTAGCCGATGGAAAGCTTTATGTTTGGGTTGCCGATGATCAAGCGAATGCCTCTGATACGATTGAAATCAGCCCTGCGGAGTTCTTTGCAACCGGTGCTAATCTGAATGGAAAATTTGTAGAAATTGACATCTACAATCCAACTGGTGTCTTGGCTGTGGATGGTGCTGATAATGGTACTAGCATTCAAGATGGAGAACTCGGTTACGATAGCCTCGGTTTTGCGACTCAGGGACAACAAGATCAAATGGCGATCGATGCCAAAGCGTTTCGATTTGCTCGCCCTGAAGATGTTGCCACCAACCCCAATGATGGAACTCAAGTCGTTCTGGCTTCTACGGGAAATGGCTCTGCTCCTGAAAACGATACTTGGGGAACAACCTACCTATTTGATATCAACTTTAACAATATTGCAACTGGAGACATCACTGCTAACGTAGAGATTCTTTATGCTGGCGATGATTCAGGTAATGGTGTTTTCTCTCATCCCGATGAAGGCTTGCGGAGTCCTGACAACTTGGATTGGGCAGACGATGGATTTATTTATCTTCAAGAAGATGATGCTGTAGATGCTACCCCAAACTTTGGCGGAACTTCGGGGGAAGAAGCCTCTATTTGGCGGTTAGATCCTGTTGCTACAAATCCAGCAGAAACCTTAACTCGTGTCGCTCAGATAGATCGCACTGCACTTCCTGCAACTCAAACCGATTCTAGCTCTACTGATATTGGTAACTGGGAAACTTCAGGGATTCTGGATGTTTCTACTTTGTTTGGTGCTAAACCTGGTGAATTGTTTGTGTTTGATGTTCAAGCCCACAGCCTCCGTGATGGTTCGATTATTACTGCTACCAATATCGATGGTAATGGCGATGGCACTAAAACCCGACAAGAAAACTTGGTTGAAGGCGGCCAACTTTCTCTCTTGATCGCGCCTGGAGCTAACTTAGTCCAAAATACGAAATTAGTAACAGGAACCCCTGAAACCGATGATGTCATTGGCGGCACCAATGATGTTATTTATACTGGTGCGGGTGATGACGTGGTGGATGTGCCTGCTGGTGGTGTACTAGCTGGCTATAACCGTATTAATACGGGTAGTGGTGCTGATGATATTTTCGTCAACGACGGCGATCGCGCTAATGGTGGCAGTGGGATTGATTACTTTGATGCGATTGAAGCGTCAGGCTATCGCCTTTCTGGCGGAAAAGGAGATGATACCTTTGACCTCGGCGCAAATGGTCGGGCGATCGGTGGCGATGGCGTTGACAATTTCTGTGTCCGTGAAGGTGGCGATAATCTCCTTTCGGGCGGGGCAGGGGCAGACCAATTCTGGTTACTCACTGATGTTGCTCCCGACATAGCTAATACTGTTGTGGACTTTACCCAGGGAACCGATGTCATTGGGATTTCAAGTCAAGGAGCAGGCGTTAATTTTGCCAGCTTGACCTTCACGGGTAACAGCATTGCCCTCAATGGCGATGTTTTTGCCATCTTGACGGGTTTTAATACCACCACCCTGACAGCCGCAGACTTCGTGTTTATCTAAGTTGATTGTTTAAACTCCCTGGTGACTTTTGGATTTTTCTAAAACCCAGGGAGTTTTGTGTTGTTGAGACTAGGAATTTTTACCCAAATTATTCATTGAGTTGATCGAAAGATCAGTGAATTAAAACTATGCCTAAATTAATTGGATTTGCTTCTCTTCCTGCGGATACTTTTGCTGAAGGCCCCCCTTCAGGAGCCGCTTTAACCAATCCCACCAATAATCGAGAAACCCCTTTTACGAGTCAACCTGTTCAAGGTTTGAGCGGCGTTCAATTCGCGTCTGGTGAAGGTGGTAAAAGTTTTTGGTTTCTGTCGGATAACGGTTATGGAGCTAAAACCAACAGTGCGGACTTTTTACTCCGTTTACATCAAGCCGATCCCAATTTTGCGGGTCTTGAATCTGGGACTGGCAGCGTCAATCTACAGGGCTTTATTCAACTCTCAGACCCTAATAAATTGGTTCCCTTTGACATTGTCAATCAAAATACATCGGAACGCTGGTTAACGGGGGCTGATTTCGATGTGGAATCCTTTGTCATAGACAGCAAAGGAGATTTATGGATTGGGGATGAATTTGGCCCCTTTTTATTGCATTTCAATTCCCAAGGTGTATTACTAGAAGCCCCGATCGCCATTCCGAATCAAGGCATTCATCCGACGCTGAACGGACAAGATCCCCTAGTCATCGGCCATCGAGGAGCCAGTGGAGAATTGCCAGAGCATACCCTAGAGGCTTATAAATTAGCGATTTTGCGCGGAGCAGATTTTATTGAACCCGATTTAGTCTCCACGAAAGATGGTATTCTCATTGCTCGCCATGAACCGAATTTAATCAATACGACCGATGTGGCCAGCCATCCCGAATTTGCCGATCGCAAGACAATCAAAATGGTGGATGGTGTCGCCGAAGAAGGATTTTTTGCCTCAGATTTCACTCTTGCAGAAATCAAAACGATCCGCGCCATCATGCCCCAAGGCTTCCGCGATCAGGTGTTCAACGGGGTACTGGAAATTCCCACCTTTGCCGAAATTATTGATCTCGTTAAAACGGTCGAAGCGCAAACGGGGAAAAAAATTGGTATTTATCCCGAAACCAAACATCCCACTTACCACGACGGTTTGGGTTTGTCCTTGGAAGAAAAAGTATTAACGGTTTTGAAAGAAAAAGATTTTACCGATCCCAGTCGGATTTTTATTCAATCCTTTGAAGTCTCGAATCTCAAAGAATTGAATGACACCCTCATGCCCGCCCAGGGTTTAGATATTCCCCTGGTGCAATTGCTAGATGCCAATGACGTGGCCTTAGATGGTTCCCTCATTTATCAGAATGTCAACGCCCGCCCCTACGATTTCACGGTGAAAGGCGACACCCGTACCTACGGTGATTTACAAACGCCTGAAGGATTAGCAGAAATTGCGGAATATGCGGACGGGATTGGCCCTTGGAAACGCATGATTGTTTCGGTCAAGGGAGTTGATGCCAATGGAGACGGTAATGCAGATGATGTGAATGGGGATGGAGCGGTGAACGATGCCGATAAGACAACCCTTGCTCCCAGTAATCTGATCGAAAATGCCCATACTGCGGGTTTATTGGTTCATGCCTATACTTTTCGCAACGAAGCCCGTTATCTAGCGGCGGATTATCAGGGCAACCCCGAATCGGAATATCGTCAGTTTATTAATCTAGGCGTGGATGGTTATTTCACGGATTTTCCTGGAACAGGCGATCTGGTACGATCGCAGATTACGGATTCAGAGGTGCGATCGCCGCAAAATCCTGCTGTTCTCAGTAAACCTGAATTTGACACCCTCACGGGCAAAGCTCCCATTGTCATTGGCCATCGGGGAGCCAGTGGAGAACGTCCCGAACATACCCTCGCGGCTTATAAATTGGCGATCGCCCAGGGCGCGGATTTCATTGAACCCGATTTAGTCGTCACCAAAGATGGCATCCTCGTTGCCCGTCATGAACCGATGTTAGCGGTCTTAAATGCGGATGGTTCTTTAAATACAACGGATACCAGCACCAATGTCTATGAACGTCCTGAATTTGCTGACCGTCTAACCACCAAAAACCTAGACGGCGTGAATCGTAAGGGTTGGTTTGCCGAAGATTTCACCCTAGCCGAACTCAAAACCCTCAATGCCATTGAACGGTTGCCTGCGCTACGGGGAACTCGGTTTGATAATGATCAATTAAAAGTCCCTACTTTGACCGAAATTATTAATCTGGTCAAACAGGTAGAAACAGAAACAGGCCGTAAAATCGGCATTTATCCCGAAACCAAACACCCGACTTTCTTTAGTCAACAGGGCTTTAACACCAGCCAATTATTAATCGATACCCTCAAAGCGGCTAATTTTACTGACCCAACTCGGATTTTTATTCAATCCTTTGAGGTAAGCAATCTTCAGGATCTGAAAACTGGTATTATGCCTACCGCAGGGGTTGACATTCCCTTAGTGCAATTATTTGGCGGATCGGGTAGTCCCTACGACTTGGTGGTTCAAGGCGACACTCGTACTTACAGTGACCTAGCCACTCCGACGGGACTTGCTGAAATTGCCACC
>JBEIFD010000003.1:0-21581 GCA_040382535.1 Merismopediaceae cyanobacterium | reverse complement strand
GTCCCTCACGGTTATTACAAGTGCTGTAACGAGTTAATTGTTGCACGACATAACGATCTTCAGCAATTTTGAGTTCTAGGATAATCAATTCTCGATTTTTGCCAATTGCCAAAATATCACAATATTGACCTTTGACATAATACTGTCTTTTGAGTGGCTTCAATTCTAATAATGCTTCCAAATTGTGCCATAGAAAATCCTCAAAGTCCGACTCTTTTTCAAACTCCCAAAAATCACCAATTTGTTTTAATGAATATAAAACGGTCATAAAAATTTAGATAGAACTATGAGCTTGGGATTGAAGCCAATGACGAAAATCTCTTAAGGTTTTAGTCTCACCGTCTCTTAGACATTGCTGAATAAAAGCAGATAAATCATCAACCTTTAACCAAGAAAAAACTCGACTATAATCAGACCTTTCATAAACTTCATTTTCAGCATTCCAGAGAGAAACTCTTAGTACTTTCCCATTATATCGCCAGATTTCTGGTACACCCAAAGCTCCATAAATTACGAACTTATCCAAGGAACTACTAGTAATATCAATTTCTAATACCAAATCTGGAACAGGATCGATATTAACATCAATATTTTGTTTATTTCTAACCTGAAATTCATTTTGAATATAAAAACAAGAATCAGGTTCAACCCCTTTTTTTTGACTATCCGCTTTTAAGGTCAAAGAGCCAAAGCTTTTAACCTCTAATTCTAATTCATCAATAATGACATAAATTAGACGCTCTATAAACTGATTATTGTGTTCATGTTCCCCCAGAGGAGTCATAATTTCAACAGTTCCTTGAGAATAGGCCAAACGCTGCGATCGCTTATCGCCTAGCTCCTTTAATAATTGGTTAAATGTTTCCCAACTCACAGGATTTAAACTGACTCGATTTTCAGCTAAAGAAGGCTGAATAGTCTGCATAATGATACCCTAGAAATTTAGTCATGCAATAATAACTAACAATTACGCTTATACAATGCTTATTTGAGCTTAAGCCATAACGAATGATTGTTGAAAAGCCTGGGGAATGGGTAAAACTTTTCCTTCTTCTAAGGTAGTTTCAATCAAAAAATCTAATAACTCCTTACCCTGTTGCAAAGCCTCCTCATAGGTATCGCCATGAGTGTGGCAAAAATCACCCCATTCAGGTAAGCTGACCACAAAACAGTTGTCAATATCTGACCATTGAATAATTAAAGAATAATGATTTTGAGCATTCGTTATCATTAATTTTCTCCTTTTTGTTTAACAATTTGAATGGCTTGCAAAACATCCTTTTCTTGATAAAACTTAGCATCATTGCCATCCTTACCAGAAAGCGCGACTATCCCATCAAGCAGGGGATGATACCATTTTGTATGGCTCCCTTTACCCGATTTACAGCTAAAACCTGATCGCAAAAGTAGTGTTTTTAACTCCCTAATTTTTTTAGGCATAACGTTAAATAAGAGAGAATAAGAATCTAATCACTAAAATATTCCCTAGCGGGTTTAATTTCTGGGAAGGCCAAAAACTCAGTCAAACTGATTGGCTTAGTTGGAGTTTGTACCATGACAATTCTCTTTAGAAAAACCTGGCTAGTCTTTAAGCTATCCTCTGTTATTAATGTGATCGCTCTTTAAACTAAACACTAACGTATTTAGCTCCAGGAGCAGTAGAAACTTCTTCAGTTTTTATAACTTGCTTGGCTTGTTTAAAAAAAGTTTCATCTAATTCAGGAATATCCGATAGATCAATTTCTTCATCAGATAATTGAAGAATTGCTTCGGCTCGTTCCTGGCTCATCGGTTCAATTTGTTCAATACGTTTGCGAATAGTAGTCATAATAAAGATCCTTCTCTTTTTTAGTCGAGCGTCGAGCTGAAATAATTCTAATCCAATCGTCTCTTACCGTATAAATAACCGTTAAGAATACAAATCGCTGGTTGCGTCCAATTGCAATATAGCGGTATTCAGTCGTATAAGGGGCAATAAAATTCTCGAAAGGTTTACTGTACAAGACTGCAATACACCTCACTCACGCGATTACCGCTATAAAACGTTCCTCTCCGTAATTAAGGCGACTATCAAGCATTTCATAAATGGGATAGGGAAAAATCTCAGCCGCCTCATCAAAGGTGATCTGATGTTTTTGCCAGTTGAGAGCCTCTTTGTCACTATCCCATTCAAACTCCATTTTAAACGATCGCCGTTGAAGGGATTCTAAGCACTAAAATATTTAGCCGCAGGATGATAGGTAATAATCGCCGTTGTCGATTGTTCAGGATAAATCTGTTCACTTTCATCCATAAACAGATTAATGCGGTCAGTTTGTAATAATTCTAACTGCTTATATTGATCCAGCATATTAGGGCAAGCAGGATAACCAAAACTATAGCGAGAACCTTGATAACGCTGTTGCAAAATCTCCCGAATATTGTCAGGTTCTTGATCGCCAAAACCCAGTTCACGCCGCACACGAGCATGAGTCCATTCCGCTAGAGCTTCGGCAGTTTGGACAGCAATCCCGTGATAATAGAGATAATGTAGATAAAAATCTCCTTCAAACAGTTTTTTGGCATACTCAGTGGCAACTTCTCCCACCGTCACCGCTTGCATGGGGAAAACATCCGTAATACCTAATTCTTTCGGGGCAAAAAAGTCTGCAATACAACGACGACGACCTGATTTTTGACGGGGAAAATCAAAGGTGACAATGGGTTTCAAACCATCGGGAATTTTGCCATCATTTTGACTAATAATTTCTGGATCATAAATATGAACAGAATTGCCTTCCGATTGACAGGGGAAATAACCATAAACCACCGTTGGATGGAGGGAATTTTCTTCTACAACTTTAGCTTTCCATTCGGCTAAAATCGGATAAACTTTTTCCGCTAGAAACGCATCGTATTCTTCGCGGGATTGTTCCTTGGGTTTACGGAATTGCCATTGACCCACAAATAAGGCTTGTAAATCCAAATACGGAAAAACTTCTTCAATGGGAATCTCTTCAGGCTGTAAAATCTTTGTTCCCCAAAAGGGCGGAGCAGGACGCTCAATATCAACCGCGATCGCCTCGGAACGACTGGTATCAATTTCGGCGGGAATGACTTCTTTAACTTCTCCTGCATCAATTAATTGATCGGCAGAAACCCCAATATCGGGAGCTTGCTCATCTTGATCTTTCAATTTGATATTTTCTTCTGCAAATTCGCCCAGAAATCCTTGGAAATCATCCCAAGATTCCTGATTTTTTGCAGGCATTAATTTTTCCATAAAGTGCAAATCAGAGAAGGCATCTTTTCCATAAATGACTTGTCCTTTATAGGTATTTTGACAATCCTGATGAACAAATTTAGGTGTTAAAGCCGCACCACCGAGAATAACAGGAACCGTAATCCCTTCTTGGTTAAATACCTCTAAATTCTCCTTCATAAAAGCAGTGGATTTAACCAACAAACCACTCATGGCAATACAATCGGCATTGTGTTCTCGATAGGAATCAATGATATTTTCTACGGGTTGTTTAATCCCTAAGTTAATGACCTTATAACCATTATTGGAAAGAATAATATCCACTAGGTTTTTACCAATATCATGGACATCACCTTTAACAGTGGCAATAATAAACGTTCCCTTGGCATTACTGGAACTTTCGGATTTTTCCATAAAGGGTTCCAGAAACGCAACCGCTGCTTTCATGGTTTGGGCGGATTGTAAAACGAAGGGCAATTGCATTTGACCAGAGCCAAATAATTCGCCGACAACTTTCATGCCATCTAATAAGAAAATATTAATAATATCCAAGGGAGGATGGCTTTTTAGAGCTTCTTTTAGGGCATCTTCTAAACCTAAGCGTTCCCCATCAATGATGTGTTGGGTGAGACGTTTTTCGACGGGTAAATTGGCATCGTTGGATTTATCGCGTTTGGTAGTTTTTCCTTCAAATAAAGTCGTTAATTTAGTTAAAGGATCGTAGGTGCAAACCTCTCCCTCAAATTCCCGACGATCATAGATTAAATCCTGACAAACTTTTTGATGTTCAGGATCAATTTTTGCTAGGGGTAAAATCTTATTGGCACTGACGATCGCCGCATCCATGCCTGCCTGCATACATTCATGCAAAAAGATAGAATTAAGCACCTGACGAGCGGCGGGATTTAAACCAAAGGAAACGTTAGAAACCCCTAACAAAACATGACAATCAGGTAATTCTTGGCGAATACGACGAATGGATTCTACCGTTGCTTTGCCATTTTCGCGGTCTTCTTCAATCCCTGTGGAAATTGGTAGGGCCAAGGTATCAAAGAAAATTTCTGAAGCAGGAATTCCGTAGGCGATCGCGGCATTGTAGGCCCGTTTAGCAATTTCAAATTTCTTATCTGCCGTGCGGCCCATGCCATCTTCATCAATAGTTCCGATGACAATACCTGCTCCGTACTGTTTAGCAATATCTAATAGTTTATAGAACCTTTCTTCCCCATCTTCGTAGTTAGTGGAATTAAGGATACATTTCCCCCCAGCAACTTTTAAACCCGCTTCCATTTTTTGCCATTCTGTTGAATCCAGCATCAAAGGTAGGGTTATGTTATTAACTAAACGAGAGGCTAATTCGTGCATATCTTTTACGCCGTCACGTCCCACGTAATCAACGTTCACATCGAGAATATGCGCCCCTTCTCTGACCTGGGATTTCGCCAGGGAAACCAAACTATCCCAATCTTCAGTGTTTAATAAATCCCGACATTTCTTGGAACCACTGGCATTTAATTTTTCACCGACAATCAGAAAAGAATTATCTTGAATATAGGGCTGGGTGGTATAAATTGAAGCGGCAGAAGGTTCATGATGAGGGTGACGTTCTTTCGGGGTTAAATCCTTAGCAACATCGGCAAGGGCTTTAATGTGATCGGGTCGGGTTCCACAACAACCGCCAATAATTTGTACGCCTAAATCTTCAATGAAGTGCATTAAAGCCATCTGCAATTCCACAGGAGTCAGCCGATAAAAAGCTTGTCCTCCAACATTTTCTGGCAAGCCCGCATTGGGAACACAGGAAATAATAAAAGGCGAATGTTCCGACAAATATTTGATATGTTCCTTCATTTTGTCGGGGCCTGTGGCGCAATTTAAGCCCAAAATATCGATTTTAAAGGGTTCTAAAATGGCCAAAGCCGCACCGATTTCCGTTCCCACCAACATCGTTCCCATGACTTCCATCGTCACCGACACCATGAGCGGTAAGCGATCGCCTTTTTCGGCAAAAACTTCTTCAATCGCATTGAGGGCCGCCTTAATTTGCAACACATCCTGGCAGGTTTCTACTAATAATAAATCCACGCCGCCGTCGTATAAACCCTGTACCTGTTCAATGTAGGAATTTTTTAGGGTGTCATAGTCGATATGCCCCAGAGTAGGTAATTTCGTGCCTGGCCCCATCGAACCCGCTACAAATCGGGGTTTGTCAGGGGTAGAAAATTCATTTGCGATACTTTTGGCTAATTCTGCCGCCGCTTTATTCAGATAGTAGGCTTTATCTCCTAGATCGTACTCTGCCAAAACAATAGAAGTACCGCCAAAGGTATCCGTTTCAATAACATCTGCCCCCGCCTCAAAAAAACCTCTATGGACGGTCGCGACGGCCTCTGGCTTGGTATGGACTAAATATTCATTGCAACCTTCGTATTCAGGCCCACCAAAGTCTTCTGCGGTCAGGTTTTGCACTTGGAGATTGGTTCCCATTGCTCCGTCAAATACTAAGACGGGACGTTCGGGACTGTGGAGGCGGTCTAGGAAGGTACTTTTCATGGTGAGTTAGGAGATAACAAATGGCTTATGGCATATTAATTATAGGGGATGTTTATTCGGTTATTCAGATTTCAAGAAAAATCGCGCATCCCCCAAAGAAATCCGCGATCGCTGAACAAGTGACATTTTTATCACTATTAATCTATTAATAAAAGCGATTATTGAACGGTTACACCTTCCCGTAATTGCTTAAGAACGGTGGTTACATCTTGGCCATTTCGGTCACTACGCCAAGCATTCAACTCTTCAACACTCATCAGACTGAGTAAATCGTTGTAGAACTGAATCGCGGCCGCTAACTGTTCCACATCAACATTGATCTGTTGAGTTTTATCAGCCAAGCTTTCTTCCCAAACTAGCCCCTGTAAAGCCGTCACCAAAGCCTGAAGTGATTCTGACTTGATACTCTGACTTTTCGCGGGATCAACGGGATCGGACTGGAAATTGAGGGCTTTTTGCAATTCCTCATTTAATTGATTTGCGCTGGGACTGGGATTAGCGGCAGGAAAGGGTTCATTCCCCTTTCGCGGGGGAGAGGAGACTGGCTCGATAACCGCCGCTTGGGCCACCATCACTGAAGTATTAATCGGAAATTGCCCACTCAATGAAGCTGGTTGAACACCATCCAAAAGTGCCGCACCAGAGCCACTCGCAGTCATCGGGAAAGCATCTCCTGATCGGGGTACGGGTGATCTCGATAAAGCTAAGTCTTGAAAAGCGATCGCCCTATCGGCCACCGCAGGATCACAACAAAATTGAGGAGCCGATCCCTGAATCACTTTCTGAGTTAATGTACCAGATAAGTTGGTATTCAGCATTTTCGCCAGGGTCTCAAGTCTTAAATCACAATCAGGACAAGTCGGCCGATTTAGACATTTCCAGCCGCGAGAAGGAATCTGCCGCACAGGGAAAAAATCTCCAAAGGTAGAACTGTCCAAATTTCCGCCACCGCCATCTCCTGTAATCGCAGATCCCGAACCAGCATGAGCAGAAGGGCCAAAGGAAGCGACTAGACAAACTCCTAAGAAGCCCGCCATACCCCATTTAGTCAATAAATTTCGCATTGTGTTTATCTCCCATTAAAATCTTAGAATTTAAAATATTAAAATTTGATGCCATAACCTAAAGACATTATGAAGCGTGTGCCTTGGGGATAAGCTCCTGTCACATCCCCAGCCCCTAAGTTAAGGACTAAGGGAAAATCATGGAAGGGAGCCAGGGACGTTCCCAAGTTGAGTTGTGACCCCGTCCAAGTACTAATCAAAGAGACTTGAGGAATAACTCGCAAAGCCACCGACCCAAAAACATTGACGTTTTGCTCACTCGCATCTAAAGCTCCTTTAGAACGAAATGCGCCAGAACCCAATCCTGCTGAAACAATCAAGGGTAATGGGTTTTCTTGGCCTTCTTGGAGATCAAACCGTCCTGTTACAACGCCAAAGTAGGTATCGTAATCTCCGCCATAGGCATCATCCGTTCCCCAACGAATGACATTGGTCATACCAAGACCTGCGGAAAAATAGCCCCTGTTATCCAGAAGTCGGTGTAATTTAAAGCCTACCGCGCCCGTACTTCCTGACGAGCTGCCGTCAGTGTTGTCGCCACCCGATAGGTTGAAAAGTCCTGTAAAGACCTCTAACCCAACTAAATTCCTTGCATCTCCAAAGCCCATACCCAAACCGACGGAGCCATCGGAAGAGGGATCAAAAAGCCGAGAAGAGCCGTAAGCACCGCCAATCCAAGCATTTCCCCATTGAGCGCCGAAACCCGTGGGAACCCCTAAGCTAGACGAGGGGGCAGAGGATGCCTTAGATGGTTCGGGTATCTCTCTAACTTTTAACAGATCTTGCAATTCTGCGGCATTTTGGGCATTGTTAAACGTTTCCCCGCTACTAGGATTCTGGGCGTTTAGGAAATTTTCTGTTTTGTTTTCCTTCACTTTTTTCTTTTGAGATGCCCAAAAATTGACAGAAGGTTGAGCTTTGCTTGAACTGGGAGCATCGGTAAACTCCGAAAAGGCATTAGCACTAGGAGCTAATTTGACCAGAAGCCCAACCGATAAGAAGTAGCATAGAAGTTTAAAGGAAGACATAAACGATAATGGTAATGTAGTTGTGAAAAATTTAAGTATTTCGTGGTCAAATTCTATCAGACTATTGCAGACTTTGTGATGATGGAATGTTAACAATATGACAGATAGAGTCTTGCCTGATGGACTCAAATAGGGAAATGGCGGTTCCCAAGGGGTAGTATCTTCAATGATTTGACCATTCATACCTTATTTTGTCAAATCCAAATGGTCTATTCGGCATTCAGTGGCTTATTCATGAGTGACTCTAGGCTGAAAAAATTAGAACATAAAAAAATTCCAAAAAAACTCCCAGAGATCCTAATTTGACAGGGTTTAACAATTATGAATGTACACACCGCGATCGCGGCGATAAGGCAAGATAGTTCAAAATAGTTTTAGATTGTAAGTTTGCTGAGTTATTTACAGACTCACGGTTTCCCTCATTTTTTAGAACTTAGATTGTTTAATAATATCCCCATGACTCAATTACCGCCCGAAAAACTCAGCTTTAGTACCAAATTAGCCTACGGAGCGGGGGATTTTGGCCCTGCGGTGACAGCGAACATTTTAGTTTTTTATCTTTTATTTTTTCTCACCGATGTGGCGGGGTTATCGGCGGGATTGGCGGGCAGTGTGCTGATGATCGGAAAGATTTTTGACGCAATCAATGATCCCTTTGTGGGGATACTCAGCGATCGCACTCGAACCCGATGGGGCAGACGTTTGCCTTGGATGTTAGCGGGAATACTGCCCTTTGTCTTGATTTACCTGTTGCAGTGGACAATTCCCCGTTTTAGCGACGATCTTCAGATTAATCAGTGGGGTTTGTTTGCCTATTACGTGGCGATCGGCATTATTTTTAATATTTTCTATACAGCGGTAAATTTACCCTATACCGCCCTAACTCCCGAATTAACCCAAGATTATAACGAAAGAACCAGTCTCAATAGTTTTCGCTTCACCTTTTCCATTGGCGGCAGTATTCTTTCCCTCATTCTTTATATTTTTATCGCCAATGCCCTACCCAACCGTCCCCAGGAACAATTTTGGCAACTGGGTATTATGTGTTCCGTCTTGTCGGCGATCGCGTTGCTCTGGTGTTCCTTGCGCTTACAGGAAAAAGGGAGAATTCCCATTTTAAGCCCTAATCTGAAACGCCGTGTGGCTCCTTTTCTACTATTTTCAGGGGCGACGATTTTAGTCATCAATCTTTTGCGGATAATTCCCCTAACTTCACCCTGGTTAAACGCCAAAGGCGGTTTTGACTACATTAGTTTCTTTCTCTTGTTACTCGGTATTTTTGCTATTGCCTTTGGTTGGACGTTGCTGAATGCCGAACCAGAAGCCCATCTAGTCAGTGATGCGGCCCATCGAGAGAATGAGAAAACGGATAGCGAAACATCCATGTCATTTATTGAGCAATTAAAAATTGCCTTTAGCAATCGTCCCTTTCTCTTTGTGATTGGGATTTACCTCTGTTCCTGGTTAGCCGTTCAATTAACCGCTTCTATCCTCGTTTATTATGTTGTCAGTTGGATGAAATTGCCTGAAGATCGTTCAGGATTGTTGGCTCTTTCTGTCCAGGGAACGGCTTTGGTCATGCTCTTTTTCTGGCAAGCGGTCAGTCAAAAACTAGATAAAAAAATTGTTTATTTTCTAGGAATGAGTGTTTGGATTATTGCTCAAGTGGGGCTTGTCACCCTGCAACCAGGACAAGTGGTTTTAATGTATGGATTAGGCATCTTGGCGGGCGTTGGTGTTTCCGTTGCCTATCTAATTCCCTGGTCAATGATTCCTGATGTGGTGGATTTGGATGAATTAAATACGGGTAAACGGCGAGAAGGGGTCTTTTATGCCTTTATGGTTTTATTACAAAAAATTGGGTTAGCCTTGGGCTTATTTTTAGTCGGTGTCACCCTAGAAGCCGCAGGATTCATTCCCCGAATTCCAGGAGAAGCGATTCCTGTTCAACCCGACAGTGCGTTATGGGCGATCCGTTTTGCCGTTGGCCCCTTACCCGCTTTTTTCTTGGTTCTCGGTTTAGTTTTGGCTTATTTTTACCCGATTACCCGTGAAATTCACGCCGATATCCGTTTACAACTCCAACAACGTCTTGAAAACTCTGTCGATAGCTGAAATAAAACTAGTCCCAAAGATCGTGTACGCTAGGGAATGATCATTGCAATTAATTACAGAAAACCCATGCCCCATAGCATTGTGACAGAAGTTTGTGAAGGCATTGCCGATTGCGTAGATGCCTGTCCCGTTGCCTGTATTCATCCTGGCCCTGGTAAAAATATGAAAGGAACCGACTGGTATTGGATTGATTTTTCCACCTGTATTGATTGTGGAATTTGTTTTCAAGTTTGTCCCGTAGAAGGAGCCATAGTTCCCGAAGAGAGAACAGATTTACAAAAAACACCCTAAGTTTAAAAAACATTGTCGCTGTCTAGAATACAGGGATATGTCCCATCAGGGGTGGTGTTTTTTTGACCATCCTGACGTTATTCTCGAAACGAAAAGGCGATCGCCCTCTAAACTTCAAGTTGCGATCGCCAATATTGAGTGAGGACTAAAATTAACTCTCTTTTTTAGGAGACTCTATCAAAACATCCCCTGATGCAGCGATCGCTTCAGAAGAAAAGCGTTTTGCCAACTCCTGTCGTTGATTGACTAAATAAACACTAACGAGGGTTAAAGATACCCCTATCCATTGAAATTTTGTTAATTGTTCTTGTAGGAAAATATTACTGAATACCAACGCAAAAACAGGAGTCAAAAAAATCAAGGCACTAACACTGGTTAAATTGCCATTAGCCGCTAAGAAAAAGAATAAACCGTAGGTTACAGCCGTTCCAAAAACCGTTGCATAGCCTAAACCCAGCCAACCTTGGGTTGAAAGATTTTGCCATTGATTAGACTCCGATAAAAAAGACAGAGTCAATAGGGGAATTCCACCTAAAAACATATGCCAACCCGTCGCCATCACAGGATCAACATAATCACGAACTTTACGAATAATAATTGTGCCAAAGGACATGGATAAAGCCGCAAAAATCATTAACAATTCCCCACTTTGAGCAATACTATTGAGAGTCAAACTTTCTGGAGAAATAGGAATTCCGTTACCCGCTAAGAGGTTAATGATCCATTCCGTCGGTAATCCACAAAGACAAATTCCCGTTAAGCCAATAATCAAACCCAACCAGCCCCACAAACCGATAATATCCCCAAAAAGCCAACTGGCGAGTAAGGCAACCACTAAAGGTTGAGCATCAATCAAAACAGCTCCTAAACCCGCGCCTGTATTCACCAAGCCAACCGTGAGAAAACCCTGAAACATTGCGCCGTCAATTAGGGCAAAAAGAAGAATCCATAACCAAGCTTTCCAGCCTTTGGGTTGGGGGATTTTTAAGACTGTTGACAGTAAAACCACCAAAAAACCCGCAGGAATTAGACGAAAAGAGGCTAGGAATAAAGGAGTTGTATCGGGAATAATGAATTTCATTACGACCATTGCAGTTCCTAGAAAAAAGAAAGGGGCAACGAGAATGAAGGGAGATTTAGAGAGTTCTGCTGTATTGAGTTTGAGTTCCATAGTGGTTGATTGTTCTAAGCGCGTCAAAGGTTAATTAATATTTCAGGCTGACAATTTATTATCAAATAAGCTTGGTTTGAGAAATGTGCTAGGAGAACATATCAAAAGTAAACCAGGACAGACTAATAACTGGTTACTCCGTTCTACTACTTTCTCTTTAGATAAATTACGCTAGGATTATATGAATTTTTCATAGATTAAATTTTAATTTTTCCTCATGTCTTCTTCTGCGATCGCTCATCATCCGCCCGAACTGCTGAATTCAAAAGTGAGTCCCTGGTTAATGAATCTGGTTTATCCCATCGGATATCACCTGGTTCTTCCGACTTATTTTGGAAAAATCGAGATCACGGGGCAGGAAAATATTCCGAAAACGGGGCCTCTATTAATTGCACCGACCCATCGATCACGTTGGGATGCGATGTTGTTACCTGCCGCTCTTGGCCGTAAAGTGACAGGTCGAAATTTGCGATTTATGGTGACATCTAATGAAATAGAAGGACTTCAGGGCTGGTTTATTAGGCGTTTAGGCGGATTTCCGATTGATGTCAAGCATCCAGGTGCGACCAGTTTGCTTTATAGTGTGGCTTTATTAAAACAGGGAGAAATGTTGGTTATTTTCCCAGAAGGGGGCATTATTCGAGAAAAACCAGTTGCCCCTCTCAAACGGGGTGTTGCCCGCATAGCTTTGGATGTTTTAGAGCAAGTTCCCGATAGTGATATTAAAATTTTGCCCGTTTCTTTAAGTTACAGCCAGACCTATCCGACCTGGGGAAGCGATGCTCAGGTAAAAATTGGTGAGGCGATCGCGGTCAAAAATTATGATGTCAAAAAAATTCGAGCGAGTTCCGAGGCGTTGACTCGTGATTTACAGCAACGTCTAAAAATTCTCCATGAAGATCTAGTGGCAGTGAAAAGTTGCTAGATCGGGACTAATCCCCCTTAATTGGCATAAAAAAAGGGGATAATTTGATTGTCAAAACTTAGGATCTGTTGACTCATTCTGCTTGGGTAAAGCCCAGTCCATTCTCTTCGCTAAAACGTTGCATAAAGCGCATGAAACGTTCCCATTCATCGGGAGTATTCATTCTTAAGAGGGCTTCAATGGAACTGGGGCGACCATTAACAAATTTTCCTTTGACTTCCTTGGTGACAATTTCCCCTTCTTCGTCCACGAGATACATTCCCGTAATTTCATCGGTACTTTCTTTTGAGAAAATTGTGGGTTCACTAAAATTAAAGCGAGCCGTGCCACTTTGTCCTGACCGCGATCGCGTGAGGCGAATCTCAGGGATGACTTCTTCTTTGATACCACGAGAAAATTGAATTTCAGCCATATTAATTTTTCCTTAAAGCTTAATAATCACATTGCTTAATCATCTCATAATCAGGTGGGGTGTTAAAAGATAAAGTTTCAGGTCATATTAATTTCACTAAAAGCTCTTTAGATGGGAAATATCAGCCTTTAATTCGATTTTCCATCGATTTTTAACGTAAACAATTTTAGTTAAACAGGCCAAGGGAGCCTGCCAGATCAAATTTTCTCCCATTAATCCTGCCGTGATCCCCCCAACGGTCGCACCATGACCCACCAATAAAAGATTACCCGAAAATTCTGTCACTAATTGACCCGCAATGCTTGCCATCCGTTGCATCATCGCAGATTCAGATTCGGGATAGGTCGGGATTAATCGGGAAAAATAGGGCTGATCAATCGAATATTTTTGAGTTAACTCTTCTATAGGACTCGTTTGAGGATATTCCGTCATCCAGTCAGGGTTTAACCATTCTCCCAAGCCCCGTTCAATTTTCAGGGGTAAATCGAGTAACTGGGAAATAGGATGGGCGGTTTGAATGGCTCTGAGAAAAGGAGAGCAAAAAAGATGGTCAATGGGTTCTTGTTTTAAACGGGTTGCTAATTGCTGGACTTGGACAAAGCCTTCATCGGAAAGGGCGGGATCATAACGTCTTTCGGCGGTAAGAAACCATTCAGGATAGGCAAAATCAAAACGATGGCCATGTCGGGCGATCCATACTGTTTTTTCTGGCATAGAGCAGCGAATTAACTAAATGATGGGTAAAATTTACCGATTAATCTCTCAGGGTAATGGATTTTGGTTGAGATTTGGCGATCGCTGACTCATTTTTCTGATCTCCAAAAACCATACTTTTTCCGACTTTTTCCGACTGACTCATTTTTCTGATCTCCAAAAACCATACTTTTTCCGACTTTTTCCGACTGACAAAAGAAGAATTTTATTCTAGTGTAAGAGAAACTTGATGCCCAGCCCCCTAATGATCAGCCTGCAATATTCCTCAACCGCCATGCAATCCAAGGATATTCGATTAGGAAAAATATTATTACGCAAAGGTTTTATTACGTCCTGTCAATTAGAAAATGCTTTGCAATCTCAACAGAAAACTCCATTTCGGTTGGGAGAGTTGTTGTTACAAAAAGGTTGGCTCACGGAGGAGCAATTAAAACAAGCGTTACAGGAACAATATTGGCGCAAGGAAGGTTTTTGGGTGATTGCAGACGCAAGCAAAGATTCGGTTTTGGATGAATGCGATCGCCCATAAATTTAAAGATAAACCTTGCAATAATCTTTACATCCCAGTAAAAAATTGAAGTTATCGTCTAGAATTAAGGTAGAAGGTTAAAGCGTCCTTTGGTGTTTTTATTAAGACATTGACCCGTCTTCTCTGAAAAATTTTAGGGACTTTGACAAAAATAGCGCTCAGAAATTTGGGGTTGGATAGGTCAAGATTGAGTGATGTTCACTAGGAGAGAATTGATCATGACCTATTCCAAAATTTTAGTTGCCCTAGACCGTTCGGATTTAGGGGATATTGTCTTTCAGCAAGCGTTAGACATTGCTAAACAATATCAATCCCAGTTATTGCTGGTTCATTGTATTCCCATTGAAAGTCAGGTTTTATCGCCCTATCCCAGTTTTTATAGCGAAGAAATGGTCAGTTTTTCCCAACTAGTACAAGAGCGGCTGAAAAAAGAAACCGAAGAAGTCCAACAGTGGTTAGCCGATTATGATAAAGTTGCCGCCAATCAAGGGATTGTAAGTGAATCAAAATGGAAAATGGGTGATCCAGGTCGTTGGGTTCGAGATTTGGCCCACAGTTGGGAGGCCGATCTAATTGTGTTAGGAAGACGTGGCCTGACGGGAGTGGCAGAAATGTTCTTAGGCAGTGTCAGCAACTATATTGTGCATCATGTGAACTGTTCGGTTTTAGTGGTGCAAGAGACTACGACTAAGGCCAAAGCTTAATCACACCAGGGTTTAGGCTAGGGAAACATCTTACTGGGTCAGGAAATTAATCTGCCCTGAGTAGGGAGCGGTTTGTCCGAACATCGGGTAAGGAGCGACTAAGGGGAAAAATTTTGGCCATTGGGAAAAATAGCCGTAAGATAGGATTCATATTCTACCGATCGCACTATCTAAGATTGAAGGGATCTAAAATCTAGGTTAATTCGTCATTCCTTCAAGATTTCTTCGGTTAATGTTCTCTTTTTTTCCACCAATCTACCCTTGCTGGATCTATGCTACTTAGTATTGCGGATGTTTTTATCAAAAAGCCTGTTCTTACGACAGTCTGTACCATTGTCATCGTTCTCTTAGGCGCGATCGCGATTCCGTTGCTTCCCTTGGCAAAATTACCCGACATGGCTCCAAAACAGGTAACTGTCGCGGCGACCTACGTGGGGGCGGATGCTAAAACGACCGAAGATAATGTCACAACGGTTTTGGAGCGACAAATCAACGGGACGGAACAGGTGATTTACATGACTTCCTCCACTGACAATACGGGTATCAGTAGCACCAGCGTCTATTTCCCTGTCGAAATGGATCGGAATATTGCTCAGGTTTTGGTGCAAAATAATGTGGCGATCGCCCAATCCAGCTTACCTGAATCCGTTGCTCGTCAAGGGATTGTCACTCAGATACAATCGCCTTCTGTGACCATTGCCTACGGGGTTTATTCGGAAAAAGATGCCCAGGGCAACTTTATTTACGATGATATTTTTCTCAGTAATTTTGTTGACCGCGTCATTAATAATGAAATCAAACGCTTAAATGGGGTCGGCAGTACCGCGATTATTGGGGTTGGGCAATATGCCATGCGGTTTTGGCTCGATCCCGACAAGATCGCGGCTAGAGCTTTAACGGCTCAGGATGTCGTTCAGGCAATTCAAACTCAAAATATTCAAATCGGTGCAGGGGGGGTGAACTTGCCGCCCGTAGATGCGGTCCAGGAATTTCAAATTAATGCACGGGCATTGGGGCGGTTTGTGACCCCAGAAGAAGCGGAAGAAATTGTGGTGAAAGTGGGGGAAAACGGAACTTTAATTCGAGTGAAAGATATTGGACGGGTAACGGTCGGGGCGCAAAATTATCGACAAGTGAGTATTTTTGATGGTGCGCCTGCTGTGGCCTTCATCATTTATCAATTACCTGGTTCTAACGCCCTCAATACTGCCTCTTTAGTGAAGGAAAAAATGTCCAAACTGGAATCTCTATTTCCTCCTGGACTGAAAGCGACGGTGGCTCTGGATAATACTTTATTCGTGACTTCCTCTTTGACGGAAGCCGTTAAAACCTTATTTGAAGCGATTCTATTAGTATTTTTAGTTATTTTTATCTTCCTCCAAAACTGGCGGACAACGATTATTCCCGCGATCGCGATTCCCGTGTCTCTTTTGGGAGCAATGGCCTTTGCCCTAGCTTTTGGCTTTAGTTTGAATCAATTAACTCTATTCGGGGTTATTTTGGCCACAGGGCTAGTGGTAGATGACGGGATTCTGATTGTTGAGGCGATCGAAACCAAATTAGCCCAGGGAATGCGACCCATGCAAGCGGCGTTGGATGCCATGAATGAATTAACGGGGGCAGTCATTGCGACCTCGGTGGTATTGATGGCAGTCTTTATCCCTGTCACTTTCTTTCCTGGCACAACGGGGATCGTTTATAAGCAATTTGCCTTAATTATGGCTTTTTCTGTTGCCATTTCTACCTTTAACGCCCTCAGCTTTTCTCCCAGTATGTCGGCGATTCTCATGCGCCCCCGAAAAGAGGCTCACGGCCCCCTAGCGATCTTTTTTAATGGATTTAATTGGTGCTTTGAGCGACTCAAAGATGGTTATGCCAAGATTGTTGAATTCCTAATCAGCGTCCGTTTATTAGTGATTCCCGTTTTTATTGCCGCCCTCGTCGCAACGGGTTGGATTTATACCATTACCCCCACAGGATTTATTCCCGAAGAAGACCAGGGTTACTTTTTCATATTAGGAAATTCGCCTCCAGGTGTTTCTATTCAATACACTAAAAGAGTCATTCAACAAGTCACCGAAATTGTTCAATCTAGGGAAGAAGTTTCACACGTTTTGGGGATGGGGGGGTTTAGTTTTTCGGGAAATGATAGTAGTAAATCGCTCTTTTTTGTGAAACTCAAAAATTGGGAAGAAAGACCTGG
The DNA here is from genome assembly GCA_040382535.1 of Merismopediaceae cyanobacterium. Classification (GTDB taxonomy): domain Bacteria; phylum Cyanobacteriota; class Cyanobacteriia; order Cyanobacteriales; family Microcystaceae; genus Snowella. Next base: position 4,631 of record JBEIFD010000003.1, on the reverse strand, counting down.
CGCAAAAGCTTCTGTCTTTAGTTTATTGGGAGAAATTAACCGAGAATTAGCCACTAAGATTACTGATGCTCAGGTTATCGCGGTGAATGCGCCGCCTGTGGATGGATTGAGTAGTACGGGGGGACTAGATTTTTATATTCAAAATCGGGGTGGGCTACCAATGGAAGCGTTGGTAGATAATGTCAGAAAATACATGGAAGCGGCTCGAAAATTACCCGAATTAAATCCCCGTACTGTTTTTACCCAATTTACCTTTGACGCGCCGTTATTAGAAATTTCTGTCAATCGCAATCAAGCGAATGCCCAAAATGTTAGTGTTGATGATATTTTCAGTACATTAGGAACCTATCTCGGTTCAACCTACGTTAATCAATTTGTGCTAGATGGTCGGCTCTATCAAGTTTTTGCCCAGGCAGAAGGAGATTTCCGTTCTAATCCTCAAGATATTGGCCGTCTTTATGTGCGTTCCCGCACGGGTGCATTGGTACAGTTGGATAATCTCGTTAATGTCAAACAAATTACCTATCCACCGATTATTCCCCACTTTAATGTTTATCCCGCCGTTAATGTGCAAGCGTCACCTGCGGCTGGTTTTAGTTCGGGTCAGGCGATCGCGGCGATGGAAAAACTAGCAGACGAAATTCTTCCCGTCAGTTTCGGTTATGAATGGTATGGAACGGCTTATCAAGAGAAACAATCGGGAGGAGCGGCTCCAATTATTTTTGGTTTAGCTTTTATCATGGTGTTCCTGGTACTAGCCGCCCAATACGAAAGCTATGTTGACCCGACCATTATTATGATGACGGTTCCCTTGGCGATTTTAGGTGCGATGGGTGCAATTCTATTACGGGCGAATGCTCAAATTGCCAGTAACGCAGTTTGGCCAAACCTGAATAATAATATCTATGTTCAGGTGGCCCTGGTGATGCTCATTGGTCTGGCGAGTAAAAATGCGATTCTAATCGTAGAATTTGCAAACCAGGCAATGGATTTGGGGATGAGTATTACTAAAGCGGCGGCTTTTGCAGGGAAAGAACGTCTCCGACCAATTTTGATGACAGCAATTTCAGGATTAGTCGGTTTCTGGCCGTTGGTGATTGCCACAGGGGCAGGGGCGATGAGTCGTTGGTCATTAGGTACAGCGATTTTTGGGGGTTATCTAATCTCTACAATTCTCAGTTTATTTCTGGTTCCCGTCCTCTTTGTAGTGATTAAAGAGTTAGAACATCGTTTCTTCTCAGGGGGAGGAGATGGCAAATCGGGTTCTTCTGGCAAGGAGAAAAAGGTAGAACCGATCAAAGAAGTCCCATCAGTCACTCAAGAGGAACCCAATACTGTGCCGACAGCCTTTAATGCGGCTCCTCAAAATGAATAGGTAGAACAATTCTGGTTTGATTTTTGGTAGCGATCGCTGGTTAGAAGGAGAAAGGGCGATCGCGTTAATATTCACTGATAAATTGGGGATGCACCCAGAGAAATTTTCCTTGTTTATTTTGGACTCTTTCTAAACCTAAATTACTAAAATTGGGATCTTTTTGCTTGAGAATAGTATGGAGTTCTCGCAAAAATGAACCTTGAGCTTCGATAATGTTACCAACTTTGGTATTATCAAATGTATCGCTGGTTTGATTGGTAAGCAATTCGCTAGTTTTTAGGGTGGATTCTAAGGCTTTTTGTCCAAGATCCAGTTGTTCTTCTATCGTTTTATAAGCATTTTCATCTAATACAAATTTATTAAAAGAAGCGGCAACAGGTAAAACTAAACTAAGGGTTGTAGTAATGGTTTTGATCAAGGGTTTTGCTTTAGTGAACCATTCACGGGAAATTTCAACTTCATAAATACCGAGTTTACTATCAGGAGGATTGAGAAAGGTTAAGGGTAAACGGGAATGTTCACACCAGAGGGTTATTTGAAACTTAGATTTTAGCCATTTGGGACTATCGAAAAATTTAGGATCAACGGGAATAATACTAAATAAACGCGGCCCTTCTTTGGCTTCATCGGTTAGGGCTTGCATTAACTGATCAAATTGTTGATCAATCAAACTGAGAATCTTTTCCTGATTTTTATTAAGATCAAGATAGCGTTTTTGATCGAGAGAGTCTTTATAACGAATATCTTTACGAACTAGCTTTAAAGTAGCTTGAACTTGATCAATTTTTTCAGTTAAAATTCTTTGTGGATCAGGTTGAGCGATTGGCGCATTGTAGAGCAATTGATCAATATTTTGCCATTGATCACAGCCCGCAAGACTACAGGGAAATTCTGGTCGTCCTTTGTGTTTACTTTCGATTAATTTTTCTAGATTAAAAAGGCTTTGTCCAGGATGTTGGCAAGGCGAAATACAGGGAACCATGATCTGACAGCGTAATCCTTTCCAAAAACGAGCGGGATTTTTAGGATCAAAAAGGGATTCAACTTCTTCTGTTAGTCGAGATAGGAAACGCTCAGGATAGGCGGCTCTAACGGTGATTTTAATGTCTGTACCAATATGTTCCAATAAAGCGCGGCCATTGTAGCGATCACCGAGCATTAAACCCCGTTGCCAGTGAATACTATCGGGATAATTTTCTCGACCGAGGGAATATTGATGGAGTCGAACAATCAGTTGATAAAATAGCCCTTCCGCATCGGCTTGTTGTCCTGTTTGTTCATCTACAATGCGACAAATTTGAATTTGTTGTTTATCGGCGGGATCGGGTTCGGTTCCCCAGTTAGGCAAAGTTTCAGGACGATTATCAGGAACTAATTGGGCAAGCAAACTGGTTTCCGTGAGTTCACCATTAACTTTGATGCGATAGGAAAGATCAAAACGTTCCATTAATCGTAAAAAAATTGGATGTAAGGAATCGGGATAACCTGGTTCAGGATTACCTTTTTCATCAACATAGGGAGGTTTTCGCCACAAATTCCTGAGTCGTTCAAATTCAATTAATCCTTTATTCCTTCGTGTTTCTTGATCATCCAAAACAAAGCTAATGGCTTTAGCTAACCAATCGGGTTTAAGAATAACAATATCTTTTAATGTGGGGTCATTATGATAATGAATTAAACGCCCTAAAATATGAGAAGTTTCTAAAAATAATTCAGTTTGATAGATTTCTAAACCGACATCTTTACAGATAGTAATTACTTCTGAGTAGGGTAAATAAGCTTGCTTCGTATCTTTGAGTTTTTCCCAAACTGTTTCCCATTTTTTGGGAACTTTTTCCCTCACACCTTTTAAGTGGTAGGCAACTTCAGCAATTTTATTTTTAAGCTCTTCTATGCCTGTTTGATCGGGGGGTTTACTATTCACAAAAAAGAAATCAACCAAAAGATTTTGACCAAATTTATCGATTAAAATTTGTCGGTCAATATCGGGTTGGCGTTGATTTGGCCCGCCGTGTGTGGCAACGACAATAATTTTGGCTTCCGGGGCGCGACGTTTAATCAGGGTAATCCAATAGTCCACAAAACCCTGTTGTGGCCCTTCCCTGGGTTTCCAAACGACGAGATAAATGGCGGGAGCCGAGAAAAAAGAGTTGATGGGTGGGACGATAGACGGGTTGACCACCAAAATCCCAAGCATTGAGGGTAATTGGGGTTGCGTTATGTTCTAATTGACAGGGTTTAATTTCAATGCCGTGCGTAGTCGGACGTTTTTCTATCCACTCATCCCCGCGCAAGGCTCCTAAGAGGCAACTTTTGCCCACTTCCCCTTCTCCAACCAGGATTAATTTACCTTCGTTGAGGGTGATTTGGGATTTAGCTCTTTCACGGAGATATTTTTGAAGTTCGGGTAATCCTTGTTGATAAACCGCCGCTAACGCTGGATTAAGAGGATTGTTATCAAGCCAAAGTCTTTGTAATTGATAAAGTTGGGCGATTGCATCAGGAATTTCAACTATCTGGTTATCGTTAAGCCCAAGTGCGTTTAATTGATAAAGTTGGGCGATCGCGTCAGGAATTTCAACTATTTGGTTATTATAAAGGTAAAGTTCTTGTAATTGATAAAGTTGGGCGATCACGTCAGGAATTTCAACTATTTGGTTACTTGAAAGAGAAAGTAGTTGTAAATTAGAAAGTTGAGTGATCGCGCCAGAAATTTTAACTATTTTGTTGCTTTTAAGTTTAAGATATTGTAAATTAGAGAGTTGAGCAATCTCGTCAGGAATTTCAACTATTTTATTATTGTCCAGGAAAAGTCCTCGTAATTGATGGAGTTTGGCGATCTCATTAGGAATTTTGTCTATTTTGTTATAATCAAGCCAAAGTTTTTGTAATTGGGAAAGTTCGGCGATCTGAGGAGGAATTTTTGTTAATTTAAGTCCAGAAAGAGTAAGCTCTAGACTTCCCGATTTATGTACTTCTGCAATGCGTCGTTCTGCTTCCCGATACCTCTCTTCTTGTGTCATAATTCCTCCTTAGTTTTTTTGATTTGTAATGGGTTGAATAATTCTAATTCACTGTAGGGTCTTGGCCTCCAAGTCTTACAATCTTGCCTTGAGAAAAACATCAAATTGTAGCAATATCGCTGATGAATTTGGAAACCAAACCCCTACCAATTTTAACAATTTTATCGCACAGTATCAGATGTCATCATTCCTCTTCTTAATGTAAAAACTAAAACATAATAATTCAATCCCAG
>JBEIFD010000002.1:0-22421 GCA_040382535.1 Merismopediaceae cyanobacterium | reverse complement strand
TCTATGTGTGGGGGATTTTGCGAGTTTTGCCAAAATTTTTGCAGGCTTTTATTTTGGCAAAGGTATTGTAATTTAGGCGGTAGTTTTTCCTATAATCCCGATAGTGTCTCGGTTAGGCAAGTCAGATTTCACCAAGTTTTAAGACTTGTTCTATCACTCAACTAAATATTCTCCCGCCGCGATCGAGAAGTTTAGCTTGAGAATATTCTCGTTTACCCATTGATCGGCTCTCATTTGATCGAAATCAATCTAACAAATCTTGTCTGGATTCTATCTCTCAAGTCTATGAAAATCGAGTGCTGTTGGGTGTGAGTAGATTTGCAAAAATCGCTTAATACAAGATGTCCAAGGTAACGATTGAAGCGTCCTAACTTGCCAAAAGTCTGTGAAATTACTGATTTTTAGGGTTGGATTTGATCGTATCGATAAGAAATTTATATAGGGCTATCTGAGACCCGTTGCTAAAGTTAGATAAATTTGCTTTATCCTTGATCCCGCTACTGTTTTCCTAAAATTGCCTGCGCTAGTCCTGCAAAGGAAACCTTAAAACTCAAGGAATAAGGGGCTTGGAACGGAAACATTGTTGAAGCACTTTCGTCAACTTCCCCAACTTAGTCCATGACGTGATCAGAGAGTCCGCTTGTCTCTCGACTGAATGACTATACTTGTCGAAATTCGCAAAGCAAGTTAACCTTGCTAAGAACGTGAAATCAGGTATTGAATTCTGATTGGTGATAACCTAAAACACTTACCCTTAACAATTACTCGGCTGTCTTCAGCAGCTACATAAGCGTTTAAACGCTTGTTCACACACTAGGAGGTTCTTCTTGAAAGACATATTCATGCAGAAAGTCACACAAATCCCCTCATGCTTAACCGACTCGGCAGACGCATCCTTGAGGCTGTTGGTTAAGGTCTCTGGCGACTCATGGACTCAAAGCGAGGGATATCGTCGGGTTCGTCGTTCAGCCGCGATGATCGGTTTAGCCATTTCCATGAGCGCGACAGGCATGGTGCTATCCCACAAAGCAACGGCAACGACAGGAACCGCAAGTCCCCAGGTATCGACCCTGGCAGATCTTTCTAATAGTGTCGAAGCAGAAATTCATTCTGATTCAGTAGCCGAAGTCAGTCAGCCTCGTCCGATTCAAGCAACAACGACCGCTCTTAAGCCTCCTGCCCTGAAGTATGAAGTCCAGGAAGGTGAGTCTATTTTGGAAATCAGTAAGGAATTTCAAGTCCAGCCGAGCGCGATCGGGTCATCCAATAAAATTTCTACCGAAAGTGATTTGGTTCCAGGACAAACCATTAAAATTCCTGTCTCCAATGCTGAAAATACTGAATCAAAGGCTCAACCTCTACAAACAGCCTTGGCTCCTTCCGTTATCCAGAATCCTAGAAATCTGAATTCGGGCCTCCGCCCTGATCCTCTGCAAAGCACAAATAATATTCAGTCCGATCGTAATATTCCAACGGTTACACCGATCGCCCTATCCAGTCCCGCCCCAGAGAACCAGCAGATCGCGGACGTGGCTGATGTAAGTCAACCCATAGAAGTTATTCCCGCCGATCAGTCGGGTGTTCGTCAAAATGCCACTAATGGCCAAGTCAACGTTGCGATCGGCAATTTTGCTCAGCCCATTCCCATTGCCGTTCCCACTCCCGAAAGCGTCGGACTAAGACCTGTTTCTGAATTTTCATTGCCCCAGATGAAGGCTCCCGTTCCCCTGTCTGCTCCCTCGACAGTGGTTCCTCTACCCAGAAAGCTGGAAAATAATTCATCAAACCAGTCCAGTCAAACGATTCCTCAAGGCTCTGCTTCCCAGCTTGCAGTTTCTAAATTAGAATCAGTCGGAAATGGTTCGACTCCCCCTCAAAATTCTGTTGGATTGAATGTCCCTATCCCCATTCCTGTTCCAACTCCCGAAACCGCCTCTTTGTCCCCTAATTCTCAGTGGATTGAAGAAACACCCAGTCACCATGAGAAAACTCCCTCCCCTATCCAACAACAGGAAATCCCAACGGAATCTACGGACGCGGACAATTTTTCGGATAATTCGTCGGATACCTATGCTATTCAGCCTGGGGATACCATCAACAGCATTGCCCAACGCTATGGTCTCGATCGTGAAGCCGTGATTAAAGCTAATCGTCTCAGTGATCCTGATCTGATTAAGGTAAACCAGAAACTGGTCATTCCCTCCGCTCCCCAAACTCAGGCGACGGATTATCCAGTGGCTTCTGCGTCACCTATGAAAGATAATAATTGGCAGGCCCTTCCTACTCCGATCGCTTTAGCGGCCCCTAAAATTTCAGTTAAAACGATTGAACCCGCAAAAACGATTCCTATTGCAGTGGATGCACCGACAGCAACTTATACGAATCAGTTGAAAAGCGAGGTGGCAACTCTTCAGCAGTCCTACAGAAGTCAGTCCCGTCCGCTCACCATCCCTGTTCAAACCGTTGCTCAGTTTGCTAATCGTCCAGATGTTCTAGAAGACGAAGAAGTTAATCCCGAATGGAGTACGAAATCAAACGTTAAAAGGATTCCAACACGCTCCTTACCGAGCCAATATACGTCTCCTCAAACCTCTCTGCACAGATTGCAAAGGCAGTATGCCCCTTCGGGTGGTCATCCTTCTCAGCTCATTGGTTCTGCTCCTATTAATGTGGAAGAGTATAATGATAATTTCAATACTCCCGTGGGCAAAGAAGTCAGCCCAGATTTACCTGCGCTTTCGACCCCAGATTTTCCGAATGGAGAGAACAATCTAACCAATAACTATATTTGGCCCGCTAAGGGGGTGTTGAGTTCTGGCTATGGCCGCCGTTGGGGAAGGATGCACCGAGGAATCGATATTGCCGCTCCCATTGGTACGCCCATTGTTGCTTCTGCCTCTGGTGAAGTGATTGCGGCGGGTTGGAATTCGGGTGGTTATGGCAATTTGGTAAAAATTCGCCATCCTGACGGTAGTGTAACGTTCTATGCCCATAACAGTCGTGTGTTGGTTCGTACAGGAGAAGAAGTTGCCCAGGGTCAACAAATCTCCGAAATGGGTAGCACTGGCCGAAGCACTGGCCCCCATCTCCATTTTGAGGTTCGTCCTAACGGGCAAAACCCCGTTAATCCTATTGCTTTTTTACCGACCAATCGCTATTAATTTTCTTAACGAAAGCTTGAAGATTTTGGCCATGATAGTCACCATTTTCTCAAAGGTCTATGGTGATTTTTTTTGCGATCGCGTTTTTTAAAATTGAAAAGGATAATCGATAAGGTAAGCTTACTTTTATTATTGATTGTTTTAAATTAACCCCGTCCTAAAATCCTTCTCTACAATTGAATGATCAGTTCATGATGAGCATTTCGTACTGAAAACAATTTGCTACTCTGATACTCTGAGGACTCTCTGTCTAATAAACTCGCTTTAAAATCAATTTATCCAGCATGATTTCCCCTTCTGCTCCTGTTACTTCCGCCACGTCGTCAATTAAAACCATTCGCCCCGTTGCCGCCACTTCAATTCACGGGATTGCTTTTTATCGCGATCGCCTGTTGGCCGTTGATAACAAAAATGGTTACTTGTTTTCGATTGACCCCATCAGCCAAAATACCCAAATCCTCAATGCCCAACATACCCAAGAATTCATCGGTTCAACAGGTTTAGCGGTCGTCGATGGCTTGCTTTGGTTTACCGCAGATAATGGCATTTACCATTGCAATCTGGAGCAGGAAGATTTTGAACCCGAATTATTTGCTCGTTTAGACTACTCCATCAGTGGTGTCGCCGTTTGGGAATCCACCGTTTATGTGGCTTGTCAGAAAACAGGGGATATTTTGGTCTTTAATCGAGATACCAAACAAGTCATTATTCGTTTCTATGCCCCAGGCATCGGCGTGGAGAATATTACGGTCAAAGGCGAAGAATTATGGCTGACGGATACCCTAGAACAATCTGTTTATTGTCTAGACCGAGCAACGGGGCAAGTGATTTTTAGTGTCCTCACGCCCTTTGAATGTCCAACGGGTTTATCCTTTTATACCGATCCCCAGACCAGCAAAGAAACGCTTTATGTTTCCTACGTTCTTCAGGAACCCTATATTCGCGATAATCCCAACGCTGACCCGAATCATGAACTGCATTATCGTCCCCGAACTTTTATCCATCCGCTCTATTTCCATTATGATCCCGACAAAAAATTTGCCCTCTCCAATGGCTATCTGGTGGAAATGACCTATGTGGAAGAATTAGAACCCCTAGATCCGATTACTCTCAAAAATGTGGAATGGCGCATTGCTCTCCCTGCTGAAACCAACCGTCAAAAAATTCGCAGTGTGGAAGCGATCGGGATGCCTTTTACGGAAATTGATGAAAATGGTCACAAAATTGCTGTTTTTAAATTTGATGAGTTGACCATTGATACCCGTGCAATTTTCGGTTGGAAAGTGGTGATGGAAGTTTGGAGCATCAAATACCGCATTCTTCCCAAGGACTGTGAAAAGATTGAACCTCTGCCCAGGGGCTTTGCCGAACGTTATCTGGTAGATAATGACAATTTGGCGATGGATTCCGACATTATTATCCGTGCCGCCGCCGAAGCGATCGGAAGAGAGACGAATTTAATGCGAAAAATGTATAGTATTCGCAATTATGTCTACGATCGCCTCTCCTATGGCATCAAACCCCATATTGATACTCCAGACTTAGCTCTAAGGCGGGGTGTAGGTTCTTGCGGTGAATACGTGGGGGTATTATTAGCTCTTGCCCGTTTGAATGGTATTGCCTGCCGCACAGTGGGCCGTTATAAATGTCCTACCCATCCCCTCAATCGCAATATCCCGATGGAACCAGATTTTAACCATGTCTGGATGGAATTTTATTTACCTGGCTTCGGTTGGTTACCAATGGAATCTAATCCCGATGATCTCAACGATGGCGGTCCCTATCCGACTCGCTTTTTCACGGGTCTGGCTTGGTATCATGCAGAAATGGCCAAGGATGTTCCCTTTGCGATTCTCATTAGTGAAGGTATTCCTGTCAATAAACAAAAGGTTTCCATTGGCACTTTAGCGATTAATCATGTCCAGTTCACTATTTTGGATGAGTTGTCGCCAGAACCTTAAGGGTTATTGTTAAGTTAGAGGGAAATCACAAACCCTCACTTTATCAGGTCAATAGCATTAAGAGTCGCTATGATTAAATATTTTGCGGTTGAAAATTATAAATCGATTAAAAATAAGGCGATTTTAGAGTTTGATAGTAATTTAGCGGAGGATTATCCCTATCCCGCTAGTGCTGTGATTGGTTTTGCTGGGGCAAATGCTTCAGGTAAAACAACTATTTTGCAAGCCATTAGTTTTATTTTTTGGTTTATGGAAGAATCTTTCTCTGAAATCAAAGAAGATCAAGCGATTCCTGTTCGTCCATTTGCCACAATGCTAGATTCACCTAGTAAATTTCATTTGATTTTTACTCAGAAAAATTTAGAAAATAAATATATTGATTATGAATATTTATTAACGGTAAATCAAGAAAAGGTTTTAAGAGAAGAGGTTTATTATTATCTCAATAATTCTCAGGAACAGGAATTAATTTATAAAAGGGAAGATCAGCAAGTTGAGTTTGGCAAAAATATTTATATTTTAGATGAAGATGTGATTAGTGCTTTGCCTATCAAAAGTTCAATTATTTCTTTTTTAACTCAGTTTCCCTCACAAAAAATGGCTAAAGAATTACAAAATTATCATTGTTTAGCCAATGTCAGTCCTAAAAGTTTTCAAGAATTTGAATTTAATCCATCAACTATTATAAATTTGATAGAAAAATCAAAATTTGAATCTAGTGTGATTGAAATACTTAAAATAGCGGATATTGGTATTGAGGAAGTTAATGTAAAACCTATTCCAAAAATAGACACAAAAGAATTAATATCAGAAATTTTTAATATACCATCAGATGAAATTCAATCAGAACTTTTAATACAATTTATACGAAAATCAATGGATAACTCTTGCCTACCTGGTACTAATATGTTATCTGAAGTAAAGTTCAAACATAAAATAGATAATGCTTTAGTGGAGTTTTCGGATATTTATGAAAGTGCTGGAACTCTTAAGCTTTTAGCACTTTTAGAAAGAATTCAACTTGCTTTCCATCAAGGATCTTTACTGATCATTGATGAAATAGAATTAAGATTACATCAAAATTTGATTGCTTATTTAATTGGTCTGTTTGAAAATCCCCATCAAAATATTGAAGGAGGACAAATTTTATTTTCTTTCCACAACACAGCTTTAATGAAGATCTTACAGCCTAATCAACTTTGGTTTACCGAAAAAAATGATCAAGGTCAAACTGAAATTTTTTCGGCGGCTGATTTTACTGATATTAAAGATATTCAACAACGCAATCTAGAAGAACTCTATCGTATTGGCCGCTTTGGGGCAAAACCCAGAGCCTTATAATTTAGCATTTTAATTCTTTATTTCTAATTTATGGACAGAGACAAACGACCTCTAAGAAAAAGTATTCGTCCTTATTATTTTATTGTAGAAGGCTTTACAGAAGAACATTATTTATGCTTATTAAAACAATTATTTAAAAAATCAGCTACTATCAAAAATTGTAAGGGTGGAAGTGCAAATAATGTATTATCGGAAGCCGAAAAAGTTATTAATAAAAATAATCCTGATGATTATTTAGGCTATGTTATTTGGTTCGATCAAGATACTTTTGTTAGCTCTGATTCTAACTTGAAAAATAGTTTAGAAAAGAGAGAGAATGTAACAATTTATATCACTAAGCCCTGCATAGAAAATTGGTTATTAGCTCATTTTGAAAAAATTAATCTGAATGAATATGAATGTAAAAACTGTCAGCAAAAATTAACAAAGCATATTCCGAATTATCATAAAAATAATTTTGATCTTTTGCAACAGGTAATAACTTTAAAGGAAATTGAAGTTGCGATCGCGAACTATCCTGAACTCGGAAAAATTCGTACAGAATACTTTTAGCTCACAAGCTTATGAATATTGCCCATGTGGATAAGTATTTTATGCTTTTCTCTTGTCTCTAAGGAATGTGAGTGTATCTGGGTTCAAACCCGAATTAAGCCATAGAGGGAAATATCAATTCATTTAATAAAAAGATAACCAGAAAAATTAGCCTGCGGAATGGGGGTTGATAATTGCCTCAACTAGTAATAGAATATCTTAATGAGTTATTAATGTTTTTTGTTTTGGTTTAAATTTTTGAATTAAGGAAAATCTTATTGAGATGATACTACAAATTGAGCCTTGGATTGATGACAGTGAATTGCAGGCGGTAAAGCGAGTTATAGACTCTACATACTTAACTGAAAACCAAATTACATCTGAATTTGAACAAGGAGTGCAAAAAATAACAGGGGCTAAAAATGTCATTGCTACGTCTAATGGTACGACGGCTTTGTATTGTGGATTGAAGGCTTTAAATATTGGTTATGGGGATGAGGTGATTGTTCCAAATTTAACTTTCGTTGCTTCTTCTAATGCAGTGATTATGGCAGGAGCAAAACCTATTTTTTGTGAAATTAAAGCTGATACGTTATGTATTGATACGATTGCTGCGGAAAAACTGGTCACGGAGAAAACCAAGGCGATTATGCCTGTGCATCTGTACGGACAAAGTGCGGATTTGACGGCGATTTTGGAATTTGCAACTAAGTATAATTTGAAAGTTATTGAGGATGCGGCCCAGGCGATCGGAGTAAAATTTAAGGATGAACACGTTGGTTTACAGGGAGATGTCAGCGCGATTTCTTTTTATGGAAATAAGACAATTACCTGTGGAGAAGGGGGCATTATTTTGACCGAAAATGATGAGATTGCCTTAGCTTGTCGTCGTCTCAAAAATCATGGGCGCGATCGCCGAGGTACCTTTGTCCATGAACATATTGGTTTTAATTTTTCCATTACGGAACTACAATCGGCGATCGGAGTGGCTCAATTAGAAAAACTACCTGCAATCATCCAAAAGAAACAGGAAATTTATGATGTTTATCGGCAAGAATTAGCAAATATTTCTGGGTTTCAAATTGTATCCATTGATGAACGGTGTTTGCCTGTCCATTGGTTTACGTCTTTTTATGCTGAAAATCGGGCTGACTTAGAAGCTTATTTATTAAATGAAGGCATTCAAACCCGTCGCTTTTTCTGTCCTTTACATCAGCAACCTTGCTATCGGGATATGGTAGATAAAAGCCAATCCTATCCAATTAGTGAAAATGCCTACGAAACAGGAATTTCTCTACCTTCTTCCTATAGTTTAACGACAGAAGAACAGGCATTTGTGATCGCTAAAATTCGAGATTTTTATCAAAATTAATCAATGCAAAGTGACGAATTTAACCAAGTTTTAGAACAGGTTTTCCAGAGAATCTTATCCATGCCTAAAAGCGATCGTCTGATAGAATCTTTAAGACAAAATCAAGACTATATTGCACTTTTAGAGCATCAGGAAGTAGGTAAGATTAAGGCTATTGGTGCGATTTATGGCGAAGCTCCTCAAAATTTACAAGGAGAACCTATTTCAACTCTGTTTGATGATTATCTTCAGCAAGTTATTAACCCTCAAATTGAACGGGGAGAAATTACCGATGGTAGCAAAACTGGGGATTATGATGATCGAAAATTGCGCTGGTCTGGTGCAGGAGTTACAGGAAATTGGTTGATTAAAAATCAGGTTTTAACTTTAGAGATTGGGCCAACAACCTATCCTAGATATTCTCAAGATTTACACAGAAGTAAAATAGATGCTTTGAAATTAATGCTTAAGGGACTGGAAAATTATCAAGACCCCTATGCCTATTTTGCTAAGGCGATCGCCGTCACCGTTGTTCCCATTTCTCTAGAAGGTTATGTTTATATTGGAGAGCGATCGGGGAATGTGGATAATCCTGGTTTACTTAATTTTGTGGCAGGTTTGGCAACCTTTCAGGAAAATTTAGAAAAAGTTGATTTTTATTTAGATGCTCAACAGGAATTAGCAGAAGAAATCGGCATTAATTTAAACTTAAATTCTGAGAATACCAAATTTATCGGCATTACTGGGAATCCTTTTACCAGTGAAACTGACCTAGTTTTTATCACCCAAACTGAGCAACCTGATAGCTATTTTAAAAATACCATCCTGAGTGAACATTTGCGATTAGTGGCTCTCCGTAATCAAAGTGAAGTTAATCAATTACTTAATGATGGACTGTTACCGAAAGAATTTCAAAAAAAAGCGATCGCCTATGGTTCAAGAATGGCCTTAGAATATTTAGCTAACTATCATTTTAAACCTTAAATTTAGGTTAATTGATGACGTTTTTTGTGCCACTGCCACGCATGACTAATAATTACTTCTAATTCCGAATAATGAGGTTGCCAATCTAGTATTTCACTAATTTTTTTACTACTACCGATTAGAATAGGAGGATCACCAATACGACGCTCACAGTGGTTTATTTTAATTTCTTTTCCCGTAATTTCTTGAGAGGTATCAATCACTTGTTTAACCGAGAAACCGCTACCATTACTAAGATTAAATACCTGACTTTCTTTGCCCGCAAGTAAATAATCTAAACCCAACCGATGAGCATTTGCTAAATCACAAACATGAATATAATCCCGCACACAAGTACCGTCAATCGTCGGATAATCGCTACCAAAAATAGAAATAGAAGACTGTTTGCCCAATGCTGTGAATAAAACGAGGGGAATTAAATGAGTCTCTGGATTATGATCTTCACCGAGTAAACCATTGGGGTCAGCACCAGCCGCATTAAAATAGCGAAAACAGACGTATTTTAGGTAATAAGCCTGATCAAAATCAGCTAATAGCTTCTCCACTATTAATTTGCTCATTCCATAGGGATTAATAGGAGATTGGGGATGATCTTCAGCGATCGGAACACTCTGGGGAATGCCATAGGTAGCACAGGTAGAAGAAAAGACAATTTTATTCACTCCTGCGGCGATCATGGCCTCTAATAAAGTCAAAGTCCCATTTACATTATTACGATAATATTTAGCAGGGTTTTGTACTGATTCACCAACGTAGCCATAGGCGGCAAAGTGTATAACTGCTATAAATGAAAACTGTTGAAATAGTTGATCAAGTAAGGAACGATTATTAATATCACCGATAATTAACTTAACCTTTAAAACCTGTTCAACTAAATCCTGATGACCATAAACTAAATTGTCTAAGATTACTACTTCATAACCCGATGAGAGGAGAGCCAAAACAGTATGAGAGCCAATATATCCTGCTCCCCCTGTTACTAAAATTTTTCCTTTATTTGATAACATTTTTTTTAATTATTGATTACTTATTTTTTCAAACTCACAAGTGTAAAATTGCTCAAGCCGTTGGATGTGATTCTTGATGTCGTATTGTTGGGCGCAATGAAAAGCATTATTAATCATTTTTTCTCTAAGCTGAGAATCATTTAAGAGTGCTAAGATTCCTTCAGCAATTTGATCACTATTTTTGTAATCAACAATCCAAGCATTTTCTCGATGGACAGCATAATCCGCCGCACTACCTGCAAGGGTAATAACGGATGGAATTCTAGAAAGCATCGCATCTACATAAACTTGGCCGAAGGTTTCTTGAATAGAATCGGTCGGCGCGTGAACAAAAACATCAAATAATTTAAACAGAGCAAAAAGATCAGCTTCAAAGGGGATTTCAATATAACTATGATTCGGTAATTGTGATAACTTTTCAGTAATAGCAATAATATCATCGTATTGAGGAGCAACAATATCTTCCTTGCGGGCATTGCGAATCTTTTCATCTATATTGGCACGATCAATTCCTGTTCCTGAAAGGACTAGGAGGGCATTAGGATAGGTTTCAAGAACCTTTTGATAGGCTTCAATAACGTATTCCACACCTTTCCATCGGACGTACCTGGCCGCTACACCAATCACAGGCCCTTGATGATTTCCTAAATATTTGGCTCGCAATTGCTCAATGCGTGAAATTTCCACATTCTCATATTCTCTGACATCAAATCCCGTCGGTATTAATGTAATTTTATGCTCAGGAATACCGTCTTCGATCATGCCTTCTTTACTTTTATTGGTAACAGCAATCACATTAGTAGCACATTCCCAAATTAAACGATGTTTACTCGCTGCATGGCGTGAATAATATTTAATCGAAGGATGTTCTCTCGTAAAGATTCTTACTGGAACTTGAGCGTAATAAGCCGCTTGCATTCCCGTTAAACTACCAGCAAACCAATGAGTGTGAACAATATCTGTCTTGTTTTCGAGCAAATGTTCATAAAGAAATTTGACCATTTCTGGGGTATTGCTATAGTCAGGAAAAGAAGTGACCCTATGACGAATATTAAGCTCCTTTAAATAAGCGATTATTGGATCACTTTTATTAAGAATAATATAATCAATTTCAAATTTATCTTTATTAATATGTTTGGCAACTAGTTCAAAGGGAACCCAACGAATTAGATGGGTAAAAATACAGGTAACTTTAATTTTTTGCCGTGCTATCATCATCGCTGTTTGGAATTGGTCGTTATTTGGGCATGGATAATTTATTGTTTCTGCTAAATTTTACCACAAAGAGGTACCGTCCCTAAACAGGGTTAGTGCGTTTACTTTCTTCTGATTTTGCTAAGTTAGACCAGAATATGCAATAATGGTTTTTCATGAAATACAACAAATATAAATTATTTCCTCATTAATTTCAGTTAACAACACAAAAATGTCCTATTCTCCTTGGTGGAAGTCTTCGGTTATTTATCAAACTTATCTACGCAGTTTTCAGGACTCTAATGGGGATGGAATTGGTGATATTCCTGGCATTATTGGGCGACTTGATTATTTAGAATGGCTGGGGATAGATGCCCTTTGGGTGACACCCTTTTATCCTTCTCCTATGGCTGATTTTGGTTACGATGTTAGCGACCATACCGATGTTGATCCTATTTTTGGAAGCCTTTCAGATGTAGATAGCTTGATCCAAGATTCACATAATCGCAATCTCAAGATTTTAGTTGATTTTGTTGCTGCCCATACTTCTGATCAGCATTCTTGGTTTAGGGAATCGCTCAGTTCGCGGACAAATCCTAAGCGAGATTGGTATATATGGAAAGACGCAGGGGCCAATGGTGAATTTCCCAATAATTGGCTGGGACGTTTTGATGGGCTTTCTGCTTGGGAATGGGATCAAAAAACAGAACAGTACTATCTACACTCGTTTCTTAAAGAGCAACCAGATGTTAATTGGCGTAATCCTGATGCTAAAGAAGCAATGTTGGATGTACTCCATTTTTGGTTGCAGCGAGGTGTGGATGGAATCCGCGTTGATGCCGCCTATCGTGCTTTTAAAGATTTGCAGTTTCGAGATAATCCTGAGAATCCTAGCTGGCATCCAGGCATGGAACCGTCCGATCGCTTGATTGAAGTGTTTAGCAAGAACATACCAGAAATCCACGATTTTAATCGCCTGCTACGAAGGCTTGTCGATCAGTATGGCGATCGCCTTTTGCAGGGTGAACTCTATAAATCCCTAGAAGAAATTGTTAAGCACTATGGAGCCAATGACGAACTGCATTTACCGCTTAATTCAGAATTGATGTCATCGGGGTGTGAATGGAGCGCGGAATCCGTCAGAGAAGTGGTTGACCGTTACGAGAGATTACTGCCAGTCGGTGCCTGGCCGAATTGGTCATTAAGCAATCATGACAAGCATCGTATTGTCAGCCGAATTGGTCTTGCTCAAGCCAAAATCGGTATGATGCTGTTGCTCACTCTCCGAGGTACACCCACGATTTACTACGGCGATGAATTGGGTATGGAGGATGGTTGGATTCCTGCTGAACACATCCAAGACCCTTGGGAAATAAAAGCTCCTGGTATTGGGGTGGGGCGTGATCCTGAACGAACTCCCATGCTCTGGAATAACTCAGCGAATGCGGGTTTCTGCTCTGAATCCGTCATCCCTTGGCTACCGATCGCCCAGGACTACAGCAGTATTAATGTCGAGGCACAGAAGTCTAATTCCCGATCTTTTCTAGCCCTAACGCGATCGCTGTTACGGGTGCGTCGGCAACAATCTGCCCTACACCTGGGTGAATACCAGTCTTTATATTCGCCTCCACAACTTTTCTGCTACCGACGCTTCGACGAAATATCAGATATTATTGTGGCATTGAATTTCGGTTCTGAGTACCAGGAATGGATTTTGCCGATGGAATTTCGCCACCAATCAACGGTTCTCCTTTCTACCTTCATGGATCGCCAGGGGGGACAATTAAGAGACATCGTTGAACTGCGAGGAAATGAAGGTCTGATTATTCAACGTGTCTATCCATAATAATCACTTGATAATGTATGATCACGAAAGCCTTGTAACTCTTATTTTGTAAATTATTTCTAAATTTTTATTATTGCCATGACTACTGAACGTACAATCGTTTTCTCCACCAAGCATCAAGTGACCATGACCGATCCCGTCACGCCCGATATTGATAAAGACTTAGTTTTCATGGATTTATATCAGCAAGTCATGCCCTACACCATGACAAGTAAAGAAGCCGTTTTTGCCCTTTATACATCAATTAACTATGTCCTCGATCGCAATATACCAGGTGATATTGTAGAATGCGGCGTTTGGAGAGGTGGAAGCTCTTTACTGGCTGCCTTAATTATGAAAACACGAAATATCCGCGATCGCAAACTTTATCTCTATGACACCTTTCAAGGTATGCCAACTCCCACCGAATTTGATGTGGACAAACGGGGAAACACTGGCTTTGAAATGATGGAAAAATATGGAGATGATATTGGCTGGTGTTATGCCTTATTAGATGACGTTAAAGCCACTTTCTCAGCCTATAATTTTGAATTTGAAATTCATTTTATTGAAGGAGATGTCCTCGAAACATTGCCCCAAATCAAACCAGAAACTATCTCAGTTTTGCGCTTAGATACTGATTGGTATGAATCTACTGCCCTTGAGTTTGAGCTACTCTATCCTCGGCTTTCGCCAGGAGGCGTTCTCATTGTGGATGATTATGGTTGTTGGGCTGGATCTCGTAAAGCAACAGATGATTACTTCAAGAAAGTTCCACCTCCGATGCTAACACGAATTGATAAAGAAGTCCGTCTTGGGATTAAGGTTTAAGTTTTTAATAATAGTATAGTGGTAGGTTAGCTTGAAGAAATAAAACCCACCAAAACTAAAAAGTATGGAAAACCAAAGTCATTTTTCACCTAAACAACCTATTCTCATTATTACAGGGATGCACCGTTCAGGAACATCTTTAATAACTGCTTGGCTTCAAAGTGCAGGTCTTGATATTGGCAAAAATCTCTTAGAAGCCAACTACTCAAACCCGAAAGGTTTCTTTGAAAATACGGATTTCCTAGACTTTCATAGAAACATTTTATCTTCTATTGGACTCGAACCCAGGGGTTGGATTATCCAAGAAAAAATTGTCGTCCCTGATCAATATATTGATCAAGCAAAACAGTTAATTAAAGATAATACTTCGCAGACAAAACCCTGGGGCTGGAAAGAACCTAGAACCAGTTTATTCCTTAATTTTTGGTCAAAACTTCTCCCCGACGCTAAGTTTTTATTTATCTATCGTGCGCCCTGGGAAGTCGTTGATTCTCTCTACCGTAGAGGAGATAAACTGTTTTCTAAATCTCCTGAACTTGCTGTAGAAATTTGGGCAAACTATAATCAAAATATTTTAGATTTCTATTCACAAAATCCAGAAAAATGCTTATTACTTAATCTAAATAGTATTATTCAAAATCCGCTTATTCTGACGCAAAAAATTCAAGAAAAACTCAGTATTTCGCTTGATTTTCCTGACTCACAAGTTTATGATGACTCATTACTAAAAACCAAAACTTCTAAATCAGTTTATCCTTATATTATTCAGGAGTTTTTTCCAAAGGTATTTAATCTATATAATCAATTAAATGCAATGGCTGATTTAACTAATACTGATCTCGTAAACCTAAATCTTCACCTGATTGGCAACCAGTTTCTGACAGATTGGGTTGAGCTACGACATTTGCAGAGTAATTACACTACGATTACCACAAAAAGGGTTGAAAATGCAAAAGAACAAAATTGAAATTGTAATCTGTACGGAAAAGGGCTATTTAGAATCTATGTCTAAACTCTTGGTTGCTTCTTTAAGAGAATTTGGCGGCGAGTTTAAAGATATACCTATTTTTAGTTATCAGCCCCGAAAAGAATTTCAAATTTCTTCGGAAACCATTGCTTTTTTTGAGGAGAATAGTGTTGAGTATATCGATCTAGAATTAAATACAGATTTTTGTCATTATCCCTTTGCCAATAAGATATTAGCTTCCGCTCACCGAGAAACAAACACCAATGCTGAAATCTTAACTTTTTTGGATAGTGATGTATTTTTCTTTAATGAACCTAAAGAGTTTACTAATTTTGGCAATGCTGATCTAATTCTTAGACCCGTAGATTTTAAGAACATTGGGGCTGAAAATTCAGACGACCTAAATGCTGTTTATTGGGAAAGCTTGTATAAGTTATTGGGGGTAAAAAATCGCCGAACAGTATTAACAACTGTTAGCAATGAAAGTATTTGGGAATATTACCAAGGTGGCCATGTTGTTACTTTAACGAAGAATCATTTTTGCAGAACTTGGCAAGAAAATTTTATCCAAGTAATGAATGCAGAAATTATTCCCACTCAAGGAATTGCTTTTATAGAGCAATCTGTATTGGCTGCTACGGTCTCTCAAAGGTCATTAAACGTCAAAAATTTTGCCAAAGAATATAATTATCCTCTCCACATGGAAAATGAAATTAAGAACAGGAATTATATCGTTGATAACTTCAATGATTGGGTCACAGTACATTACCATGATGTTTTTAGAAGCCAAGTAGCTTATTCAATTATTGATACCATTAATGAAACTGAAAAAGGTAGAAGACTTAGGGACTTGATTCATCAATTCAATCTTATACAGCCAAAATCTAAAAAAGGCACTTAAAGGTGATTATTAGGAAAAAAAATGGAAAAATCAGCAATTATCTCTACTGTCAAAGCTCCCCTGAGTCAGCTTCAAATGTATGTCAATTATCATTTAAACTTGGGAATAGATGAAATTATCCTTTTTTTTGACGATCCTTTGGATGAAGGGATCAAGTTTTTTTCGCACTATAAAAATATTACTGTAGTTCCCTGTTCATCAGAATATTGGACTCAAAAAATTGAAAAAAGACCACCTATACTTCTCGATAGACAAATTACCAATGTAAATGAAGGGGTGAAAATTGCAATCAGTAAAAATTGTAGTTGGATGACTCATATAGATTGTGATGAGTTAATTTATCCCCTAAAAGATATTAAACAAGTGCTGAGAGATTGCCAAGCGGATGCGTTAAAATTTAGCCTTATGGAAGCAGTTTCTGAACAAGAAACCTATGAACATATATTTGTGCCAACTCTCTTTAAAAAGAGACCAAATAATTTACAAATCTGGGCCGCAAAAATTCTGGGTTGTTCTCAATGTTTCTGTGAAGGTGAATATTTTAGGGGTCATAATTCATCGAAAATGTTAATTAAAATTAGCCCTAAAATAAAAAAATATGGGATACATCAACCAGAGCAATGTGATGATAATACAATTATTACACAAATTAATGAATTAAGATTATTACATTATGATTCGATTGGTTTCTCGAATTGGCAAGCAAAATTTGAAGGACGCGCTCAGGAATTAGTTGAAGGCGACAATCTAAGTGAATTTTTTGGCAACTCCAGACTTCAACAATTTCAAGATTATCTTCAAGCCCGTAGTGAAGGAGATTCACAGTTAGTAGCTTTATACAAACGTTTGTATATTATGTCTAAACGAGAAAAACGGATTTTATTCTTTCTGGGTATGTTAGAAAGGGTTATCTTAAATCAGGATTTTTTTAATCTAGTTGATGCGCGAATCCTTTAAAAGTGTTTATATTTTCTCAATAATTTTCCTTGGATAATCCACAATGAAAATGATCCTCGTCCGTCATGCTGAAACTGAATGGAATCTACAAGATAGAGCAATGGGACAATTAGATAGTCCTTTGACTCCTAACGGTATTCGACAAGCCTATGCCCTCGGCGATCGCTTGCGTTGTCATTCTTTTACAAGGCTTTATAGCAGTGACTTGGGGCGTGCGGCTCAAACAGCAAATATCATTGCTTCAATCTGTGACAAGAAAGTGATTTTTAACTCAGGATTGCGAGAAAGAAACTTTGGTATTTTTCAAGGATTAACTCTTTCTGAAATGCAGGAAAAGTTTCCTCAAGAACGACAAGACTTTGAACAGAATGATTTTGAATATATTATCCCTGAAGGCGAAAGTTTAAAGCAACTTAGACAAAGGAGTTTTCAGATTCTAACGGCGATCGCTCAACAATCTTTAGGGGAAACGATTGTCGTGATAACTCATGGTGGTATTTTAATGTGTTTTTTGGAAGAAGTGCTAGGAATTATCCATAAAAAGCCTTTGCCTTTTAAACAGGATAACGCTAACTTCTGTGTTTTTGAATATATTAACGGGCGTTGGATTCTGATGGTTTGGAATGATATTAGTCATCTCGAAAATGTTAATAGTCTCAACAATAAAAAAATAAATTTCTTCTAATACCTTAATTAATCGGCTGATTAATTTGACTTAAAATGTTAGTCATCGGCCAATATCCCCAGGATTCTGTGATTTTCTGATTTTCCAATTTAAAGATTTCTAGGGCTTCAAATTCTACTCGTAATCCACTAGGCGCAAATCCAACAAATTCCCCTAAATGAGTAGCAGTAAAATGACCGCGAAAAACAACTTTATTCTCTTCTTCAATGAGATCATCAATCGTTACCTGAAGATCGGGAAAACTGGCATGAGTTTGTTTTAAAATGGCGATCGCATCCTCAATACTTCTGACTTGAGGTAAACTGTGATCGTAATAATTAGGCACAAAATATTTATACATGGCCTGATAATCTTTATGGTTATAGATTTCAAAAAAGCCCGCCACAACTTCTTTATTCGTTAAATTATTCATTGAGTTTATTTTAAGTGAGATAACTTTATTAATAGAAAAATAATGCCATAAACTAGAGATTCTGTCAAGCAAATATAGATTTAAGATTGTAAATATGATATAATCTAGGAATAGTTAGAGTTTATTGATTAAATATTGAGAGCAAACTATGAATGTTGCAACAGCATCTCCTCCAATTGATTCCACTACCGAGCAATCATCTTTATCTGAAAAAGAATGGGAATTAATGCCTGAGCCAAATATTGATGAGCTAATTATTGAGGATGATCAACCAGTGGATAATCTTATTTCAGAAAAACAACAACGATTATTAACCTCTTCCGCTTATAGTTCATTTAATTTGGAAATTCCTTTTTTAGCAACGGCTAATGTCGGGCTATTTTATGCGAATAAAAAACCGCCCTTAGTGCCTGATGTGATGCTCAGTTTAAGAGTCAAATGTCCTGAAGATTGGAGTCAAAAGAAAAACCGCTCCTACTTCACTTGGAATTTTGGTAAAGCCCCCGAAGTCGCTATTGAAATTGTCTCTAATCAAGTGGGGAATGAATTGGGCAGTAAACTTAACAACTATCTTGATGCAGGCGTGGGATATTATGTCGTATTTGATCCGTTAAAATGCTTAGGTGACAATATTTTACAAGTTTATCAAAGAAAAATTATCAGCTACCAGTTACAAGACAATTACTGGTTAGAAGAAGTTAACTTGGGATTAACCCTATGGTCAGGGGAATTTGAAGGACAATTCTATGATCAATGGTTAAGATGGTGTGACCAATCGGGTAACATTTTATTGACTGGAGATGAAAAGTTTAAATTAGAAAAGCAAAGAGCGGATCGTTTAGCTCAACTATTAAGAGAACAAGGCATTGATCCTGATCTCATTTAGTCAGCAAAACTATTCGTAGGATGATTAAAATGAAATATAACAAGCTAGGTGATAGCGATCTACGAGTATCTGAAATCTGTCTCGGAACGATGACCTATGGCTATCAGAATACTAAGGAAGAAGCTCATATATTATTAGATTATGCCGTGTCTCAAGGCGTTAATTTTATTGATACTTCCGAAACCTATCCTTTTCCCAATCCAACCAAAACCCTGGGAATGACAGAAGAATATATTGGCCAGTGGTTAATTAAACAGCAACGAGAACAGTTAATAATTGCTACTAAAATTGCAGGGGTTAGTCCGCAATTAACTTGGATTAGAAACGGTCAAAATCGTATTAATCAAAAAAATGTGACTGAAGCCATAGAAGGCAGTCTTAAACGTTTACAAACTGATTATATTGATCTCTACCAAATTCATTGGCCCGATCGCTATGTACCGCTTTTTGGTGATCCTGATTATGATCCTCAACGGGAACGAGAAACCATTGCGATCGCCGAACAATTAGAAGTTTTTGCTAATCTAATTAAGGCGGGTAAAATTCGTTATTTAGGAGTGAGCAATGAAACAGCTTGGGGGATTTGTGAATTTTGCCATCTTGCTAAACAATTAAACCTACCTAAAATTGTTTCTATTCAAAATGGGTTTAGTCTCTTTAACCGTCTCTTTCATGTCAATTTAGCCGAAACTTGCCGATTCAATAACGTGGGTTTGTTGGCCTATAATCCTCTCGCCTTTGGCTTTTTAACAGGTAAATATCTCTCGGAAATTCCCACAAACTCACGGTTAGATTTATTTTCAGAAATGTATTCTCGTTATGATCAAACTAATATAATGGAAGCAACTAAAGGTTATGTCAATTTAGCCCATCAACAGGGAATTCCCCCCGCCCAATTAGCCCTAGCCTACGTCAGAACTCGTTGGTTTGTGGCGAGTACCATTGTTGGAGCCACTAAAATTTCACAATTACAAGAAAATTTACTTAGTATTAACGTTAAACTCAATGAGACTATTTTGACGGATATTGATCGAATTCATCGTTCTTTTCCTAACCCAACTGCTTAAATCTCTTCTAACTTAAAATCCGTAGCTTTCTCTCGTGGTAGTGTTCTGAATCTTTAGAATTAATCACTTTTAAAGACGATACAAAATACTTTCTCCGTGGGAATCCGTCCCGCAGGTATTCCATAAACCGTAGAGTTCCCCTAACTTGAGGACTTCTTCCATTTGCGGCTCGCTACTTTCCCAAGGTTTGGGGTTCCCGTAGGCATAATAAGTTTCCAATCCATCGACTCCCAATTGAGCCGCCGCAGGAATGACTCGACAAGCGGGCTGACGATAACGGGCGGGATGGGCTAAGACCACTAGACCTCCTGCTTGATGGAGAGCATTAATCACTTTTTCGGCGGATTCATCTCCATTACTGGGGCTATCGCCTTGAAGGTAGGGGATTAAGGCGGAATGTTCAGGATTAAAACCGTAGCCGAGAATATGAACTCTTGTTCCCCATAGATCTGAAGTGATTTCTATTCCCGTCCAGAGAGTCGGTAAGACAACTTCGGGTTGCTTATAACGAAGATATTCTAACCTAGACTGGGCGCGGTAATAGCCCTTCACAGAATGGTGATCGGTGATTGCAAGTCCTTTTAATCCAATGTTCACCGCTTGTTCAATCAAGGCATCGGGGGTTAGCCGACCATCAGAAAAAAGGGTATGTAGATGAAAATTATAGTGATAGGGACAACTCCTGGGTTCTAGGGTTTCCCAAACCTCTATCAGAGCTTGAGTTGTATTCACAGTGGTCTGGGTTGAAAACGTAACAACCATATTTAGTCCCGTCCGTGCAGAAAAGATGACAGATTGTTCATTACCACAATAACAAATCTTTACATAAACGGTGGAGAGATAAGTTAGGATAACTACATTTTTGAATTTTTGAGAGAAATTTCTCGAATTGCTCCCAAAATTTGCCCGACAGAAATACCTCCATCATTAGATGGAATCTGGTGATGCCAATAGGGAACAAAATTTTCAATCTTGAGTCTGTTAATCGCTTTTTCAATTAAATAAAGATTCTGAAAACAACCTCCTGTTAATACGACTTTTTTTTCTCCTACTAACTTGGCGATCGCGACAATTATTTCAACCAGGGTATTATGAAATTTAGCAGAGATAAAATTAATAGGAATATTATGATTCAGATCCTCTAAAATTGCTCTCAGCATCGGTTGCCATTGAATAATTTTATTTTGAGTCAAATTAAAATCATAAAATTCATCAGTCTTAGTTTCTAATGTTGCAAATTCTAAAGCGATCGCGGCTTGTCCTTCAAAGCTCACTTGATGACAAATTCCAAGGATTGAACTCACACCATCAAATAATCTACCGACACTAGAAGTTAGTGGGCAATTCAAATTTTTTTCTAAGATGGTTTTCAATAAAATTAATTCGTCTTTAACAAACTGATTTTTCAGGGTAATGGGTAAATTTTCTAATAAATTAATATCTAATTGAGCGAGTAAACTTAGGGCAATTCTTTTAGGTTCTTTGACAGACTTTTCTCCTCCTGGTAATTTAAAAGGTTGAAAATAAGCAATTCTTTGCCAATTTGTTTGAGTAACATGAATAAATTCTCCTCCCCAAAGTGTATTATCTACTCCATAACCCGTTCCATCCCAAGCAATACCTAACACGGGCAGCTCCAGTTGATTATCGACTAAACAGGATAAAATATGGGCATAATGATGTTGAATGGGGATTAAATCCAAATCTTGAGCATCAGCGTATTGGCTAGAAAGGTAATCAGGATGGGCATCGTTGGCAATAATTTCGGGTTTAAATTCATATAAATTGCATAGATTTTCAATAGTTTGATTAAAAGCTTCATAGGTCAATATATTCGACAAATCCCCAATATGTTGACTCAAATAAAGATTTTGATAATGCGCGATCGCGATCGTATTTTTGAGATGGCCACCCACTGCCAAAATAGGCGGAAACTCTGAGGAATGATGATCTAAGGGAATAGAAAACGGTGCGTATCCTCTGGCTCTGCGTAAAATTGTTTCTTGATGATGAATAATACGGGCGATCGAATCATCTAAGGGTCGAACAATTGGACGATTATGGATTAAAAAAAGATCGGCAATATTCCCAAGTCTTAATAAAGCTTCTTGTTCATCAATACAAATCGGTTCGTCAGATAAATTCGCACTGGTTGCGACAATCGGGATCTTTAATTGGGCTAATAATAAATGATGTAAAGGCGTATAGGGTAACATCACACCTAAATAGGGATTATTGGGAGCTATTTCAGGAGCTAAATTCTGAGAATTATGATGTTTCTTTTTTAAAATGACAATAGGAGCTTCAGGAGAGGTTAATAATTTTTCTTCTAGATCATCAACTTCACAATCTTGTTGAAT
>JBEIFD010000001.1:0-24770 GCA_040382535.1 Merismopediaceae cyanobacterium | reverse complement strand
CCTGCTAACAAGTAAGCTATAACTCCACCCATACTAATTATCCCTTGCATCTTTTTTGCCTCCTGTTTTCAATTTTGTTCTCCTTTCCCATTATCCTTTTTTCTACAACCCTTACCTAACGCTAAATTTAGAATTGCTGGAGCCTCAAGTTTTATTAGGAGCCATTCCGATGGAAGATATGGATTTAGTAATTATTTCTTCCGAAATTTGCTGAAGCCTTTGCTACATAGTATAGACTCCGAAAAACCATCTCAACTGAGATTTTTTCTTCCGGACGGCGATCGCGTGGGGAAAAATCTACCAAGGAGCTTTCGCGGTCACCTGCATCAGCCAGGGATGTCCCCACCAGAGCAAGAAAATAAATCCTGTTACCCCCAGATAGGAAGGACGCAGAAATTCTTGCCAACTAAGGGTTTGGCGACCATCTAGAACCGCTTTGAAGGGAATAATCGAGGTTCTTTCTTTGACTTTGAGGAAGGCATCACCATATTTTTGGAACCAACGGCGATCGCCATGCCAGACAGCAAAAACGTGATGGGCAATTAGTCCGAGGGAAGTTAGGAGCGTAAACGTTGTTCCCAGCCAAAGCGTGTGGGCAATGCACCAAATCACCTGCCCGACCATTTGGGGATGGCGACAAATACGGATAATACCCGTTTCGTAGAGATGAATTTCGGGTTTGGCGATCGCGGCAATTTCGAGCAGATTAAACGTTGCGGGATAGAGCAAGAAAAAAGAGAGAGCCGATAAACCCCAAACCAAGGGTTTAACTCCTTTCACACCCTGTACCTGCCATAATTGCAACCCATCGTAACGATGATTAAAAAAGTAAGTGATTAAAACAACGGCTAGGGGAATACTGACTAGGGCAAATAACACTCGATAGGCCCTTGCCCCGATTTTGGTTTCTCCCCAACTCCGTAATGCCGCCAATCCACTGTGGGCGATCGCGAAAAATACTAGGAGTGCCAACATCACACCATGACTAGGGGTTAACCAAGCAAAATTTTCAGACATAATTTAGGGAAAGACTAGATCTTAGACTTCCTATTTTACAGGGCTTTATATTCTCCACAGCCGCACCACGCCATCTTGATCCGCCGAAATCAGTTCTCCACTCTGGAGGTGAAAGGTCAAGGAATTAATCCGATTCGTGTGACCGTGTAATTTTTTGATTTCCTTACCCGATAAAACGTCCCAAATAAAAATTAGTCCATCTCGTCCTCCTGCGGCTAAAAATTGACCATCGGGGGTGAAAGCCAAAGCATTAACGTAGCTAGAATGAATAAAGGAGGGTTTAATCTGTTTTTGAGAAGCAATATGCCAAATTCTAACACTTTCATCCCAACTACCAGAGGCTAGAAATTCGCCATCGGGACTAAAGGCCACACATTTAACATTGTGGTGATGGCCAATAAAATTATGAACTTCCTGTCCCGAATCCACTTCCCATAGACGCAGGGTTTGATCCTTACTGCCCGAAACCAGTAATCGGCTATCAGGACTAAAAGCTAGGCTAGTAACTTGATCTAAATGTCCCTTCAAAATGCGTAGGGATTTATTGCCAAGTAACGCTAACCATCCCGATGACACATCCCAAATTCTGACCGTTTTATCCAGACTCGCAGAAGCCAAATATTTACAATTAGAACTAATGGCAACCGCACTAATCCAATCAGTATGTTCCGAAAAGGTTCTCACCACCATCCCCAGGGAAATATCCCATAACTTGACGGTGTTATCCCAACCCCCCGACAAAAGATATTGATTATCTGGGCTAAAGGCCACACTCGTTACTGCATCTCGATGGCCTTCTAATAACCCTACTTCCGAGCCATCTTTTACATTCCAGAGGTGGATCATCCGATCATTATTTGCCGTCGCAATTCTTGTCCCATTGGGACTACAGGCAACTCCATAGACCCAATTATGATGTTGTTTTAAGGAACGATATTCCTTGCCCTGAACGACATCCCACACTTTAAGGGTCTGATCATAACTACCAGAGACAAGATAGCGATTTTGAGGGCAAAAGTCTAGGGAAATAATCGTATTTTCGTGTCCCTGAAAGCGTTGAATTTCCTGACCTTCGCTCAGGTGCCAAAGGCGAATGGATTTATCCTGAATGCCAGAGCTAGAGGCGAGTAAACGGTTATCCTGACTAAACACGAGGTTTTTTACCCAGTCCAGGTGTCCCTTTAACCTTTTTAGGGGTTGTGTGGTGGGAATTGACCAGAGTTGAATGGTATTGTCGCGACTGCCAGAGGCGAGGATTTGTTCATTGGGACTAAAGGCTAAACTTTCAATACTTTGTTCGTGTCCCTGGAGGGAGCAGATTTCTCGACCTTTTTCTACATCCCAAAGATAAACATTTCCGTCCAGGCTACCCGTTGCTAAATATTTGCCGCTTCCACTCACGGCCAGTTGCGCGATCGCCCCCATCGGTTTAAAAAATTGCTTTAAGGCTTCACCTGAAATGGCATCCCAGGACGTAACAATTTCGCTCTTTTGCCCACAGAAAAATAATTGATCTTGATTACTACAAACCACGTGACAAATCGGTTGCTCATGGCCCTGAAATTGTTGAACCAGTCTGCCTGTTGACATTTCCCAAATATAGACCCATTGCTGAAACACTAAAATCAACAATTTATGATCGGGACTCAGGGTTCCACAATCGACGGGACAATCCACTTCCCAAAGGGCCTTCGCTGTTGATAACTGAAAAAGCGTCGCTCCTCCTGCGGCAATGACCACTACCAAATCTGGAGAAAGGGTCAACACCTTTCGGATGACACCCCGCCCAAAACGCTTCTGCATTCCCTCCTGAAGCAGATCCGATAGGGGAAATTGACCCCGTAGCGTCTCTATGGTTGGAGCGATAGTATAATGCCCGTTACCGTTTTTTTCCTGTAATGACTGGAAACCCGATTCCCACCATTCTCGAACAGTAGCAGGGCGATCGCTGCGATTCAACTGTAAAGCAGATGTAACTAACCTATCCCAAGGTGCAATTAATCCCTCTGGATGCCAATCGTTCTGCTCATTTAAACGCTTCATCGCAGGGGGCGGAAGTTTCCCCGTCAACAATTGATGGAGCATCATCCCCAACTCAAATAAATCACTTTCAGGCCCCAATTCCCCACCCGTTATAATTTCAGGAGCCGCATAATTTTCCGTAAACAAGCGAGTTTCCATGCGCCGAGAATCAACCACCTGTCTGGCCGCCCCAAAATCAATCAAGCAAATTTTATTCTCTGGGGTCAAAATGACATTTTCTGGTTTGAGGTCTAGGTGATAAATGCCTGATTGATGGATTGCCGTTAGAGCCTCAACAATTTGTCCCAGGATACTTTCTACTTTAGGCAAAGAAAACCGATTGCCCTGCTGTTTTTTGAGAATATAGCGGAGGGTTCTACCCTTGACCAAATCCATCACCATATAGGCAGTGTCATTGTCCTCAAACATATCGTGGACACGGACTACATAGGGGTGATTTAACTTCGCCAGAATGCGCCCCTCTCCCATGAACCGTTGTAACCCACGACGATAGGAATGTTCAGAATTATCAGGTATAATTACCGACTGATTGACTTGATTGCGCATCGCAAATTCAATCGGATAGAATTCCTTGATCGCAAAAACTTCATTTAAAGCGGTATGGTGAGCTTGATAGGTAATGCCAAAGCTTCCCCTTCCGAGGGCATAATCGAGGCGGTAGGTCTGATTGCGGAGTAAGGTTTCTTGCGCTAACACATCTCGTAATAAAGAAGGAAAGTGAATCTTACACTGGGGACAATATTCCGCAGTGGAGGGGATTTCTTCCTGATGACAATTGAGACAGCGCATTGAGCAAGGAGTAAAGAAAGGATTGGTGACTGAAGAAACAAAGGATGATCCTATTTTGCCTGTTTAATGGTTGATATGAAATAAAGTATTGTTAAGTTTTTTTACGTTCAACACCTTAACATTGACCAAATTTTTGGGGGACGTTATACCAAACCGTTAGTCAGAATAATCTGTAAAGTTTCTTCTCTTCGTGATGTCTTGTCTAGTTAAGATAAGTTTTTGCAAGAAATCTTATTTTAACTCAAACCCCTCTATTGTCTATTGCAAGGCAGTTACGAGTTTTTGGATGTGATCTAAGTCATGGGTCGCCATGAGGGAGAAACGTAATCGGCTACTGGGAACTGTCGGGGGGCGTATGGCGGGAACAAAAATTCCTGCTTGACGGAGTTTTTCAGAAAGTTTTAGAGCATCTTCTGGTTTACCTGATTTTAAACATAGAATGGGGGAATCGGTCGGAAAAAAATCTAACTGTCCCAAGTGTTGTTTAAAAAAAGCGACATTTTGCCATAATTTTTGGCGACGTTGGGGTTCTTGATGAATAACTTGTATGGCAGCGATCGCGGCGGCGGTATCAGCAGGAGAAAGACCCGTTGTATAAATCCAAGTGGCGGCACGATTGCGTAAATAGTCGATTAATTTGCCACTGCCTGCGACGTATCCCCCTAAGCTTCCCAATGCTTTACTAAGGGTTCCCACTTGAACAATTCCGTCCCTTGGAGAGCCAAAATGCTCAACAATTCCCGCGCCTGTTTTTCCCATGACTCCTGTTGCGTGGGCTTCATCAATGAGAAGCATAGAATCATGGGTTTGAGCCAGATTAATCAGATCGGGTAGGGGACAGGCATCGCCATCCATGCTAAAAATACTGTCACTGATTATCAGGCAACGTCGGTATTGAGGACGGTTCTGTTGCAATTTTTCAGCTAAATCCGATATATTTTGATGTTCATATTCGATAGTTGCTGCACTACTCAGCTTGGCTCCGTTTTTCAGGCTGGAATGGTTATATCGATCGCTTAAAATTAAATCCCGTTGGCCCACTAACGCGGTAATTGTTCCCAGGTTGGCCAAATAACCCGAACTAAAAACGAGGGCGGCTTCCGTTTGTTTGAATTCGGCGATCGCGTTTTCTAGGGCTTGATGAATCGGTCGATGGCCACTGAGAAGGCGTGAGCCTGTGCTACCCGTTCCCCAAGCTTGGATGGCAGCGATCGCGGCTTGTTTGAGACGGGGATCAGTGGCTAAACCCAGGTAGTCATTACTGGCAAAATTAATGAGAGATTGACCGTCAATTTCAATCACAGGGCCTGGTGGACTGGTCATGGATTTCGGCGATCGATACCAATTAGCCTGATGGATAGTTGAGAGACATTGCTCTATCCAATCGTAGGGATCGGCCTGAGAATTTGTCATCGTTTTTTCTTCTGATGTCCTAATTACCTTAATTTTTAGAGGAGCAATTCTCTAGAAGTGCTTCCAGATAAGAATTTGGCAAAATTAAGGTCATCGAATTCCTGTTGATCAATGCGCCCCAAGCCACTTGAAAGGTTCGGAAGGCTTGAATGCACCAGACACATCACCCGAAATGGCTTGGCCTCGCTCAATGCGGATAACTTTTGGCGTGGCCCCTTCAGCAAAATCGACTTTATTCATATCGACCCACGAAACTGCGGGAAAAATAACCGATTCAAAGTAGTAAACTTTCGCCTTTTGGTCGGCCACGGTTCGCCAAAGCGTCATCGCGATGTTTGGACGGTCTGGGTCAGCCATGCCGAGCGGAACGCTGATTGCACGCATCTGAGAAAATACCGATGCAAGGGCCAGCTCGGAATCCTTGTACTTCGGTGACGCTTTGAGGTTGTAGCTCACGCGAACAAAACGATCTGCGGCACTGATCGTGCCAGGCAGAAAACTATTTCCCCCTACCTGATCCCAGTAGGTATTCAATGCGAGTTGCTGATCGAAAGTGGGAGAGTTGGTCATAACCGTAAACTGCGAACCGTGATGAATGACAAGTTTCCCATTGATGTATTCAAGGATCGCGGAGTCACCTGTCGCATCGGAGAGTGAAAGATGCAGGCCTGCCGCTTTCCCATTCGGCAGTGGGGGAGCAATGATGGCGAATGCGGGATCAGCCATAGCGGCAACCGCCTCCCGCACTGTCGGATAGTTGTCGAGGAAATACTGTGCCCAGGCACCAGCAGACAGCGTTGCTTTACCTGATTTGGCCGCATCACCGAAATCCGCCTCGTTAAGGTACAGTAAATTGGCGACTAGCCCTTTTTCATTCATGCCGTCGGCTGTTCCGAGATCATAGAAGGAAGTGGCGATTGAACCGTATTTAGATGTCCACTTGATGGGGTTAGACCCGACTCCTCCATCGCGCTTCATCCCTCTAGGAAAGACCCAGAGTGCTGTTTTGGCTGACGCATCCGCCCAGTCCATAGTGCGTCCTGTGATATAGGTCTGGTTGCCCGTTTCGTAGAGAACACGTGAACAAGCCTGTGCGTGTTGCAAAGGAGCGAATGCCATGCACGACATGACCAATCCACTAATCGCAGTTTTCATCGTTGTGTGTAGCGTATATTTCATTTTCGCCTCTCTAGTCTCTGGGTGTAATTGATGGGTGCTGTCGAACTATGGATTATACGGAAACTTTCCATATATCACGCTAAACACGCATTTTTTTAAGAACCTTTCCGTATATCACTCTCACATAGAGCGATCGCGAGAAAATTTCCCACATAACATAACAAGAAGCTTAATTATGCCAATTTGCGCGCCTATTTATGAACTACAGGGAATTTTAACTTAAAACTAATTCTTTGGGAAGATCGCCAATGATCCGTTTAAAAATCTTAATATCATTTAAACTCTGAGTCAAAATCAAAGAATCTTGAACCAAAATTACCGCTTTTTCAGCTTTATGTTTCGTCACATTTCCCGCATTTCTCACAAAAAGTACGATCACTAACCCCAATAAGTATTACAGAATCTGGGTTTTGACGGATTGCTTACCTTGGAGCAAAAACGACAGTGTGTTGTTAGGATTTAACTTAAGATCATCATCAATTAGAAATTGAAAAAAGAACGAACTCTACCTGTAAATAATTGGTTGATAGCTTTTCCTGTGAAAAGATTATGATAAGACTTCCGCGATAACATCAGACATAATCAACGAAAAATTTGCAGCAAGAGTAAAACTGACATGACGATTACAGCAATCAAGCTACCAATGGAGAAAATTACTGAATTTTGTCATAAATGGCAAGTAACCGAATTTGCTCTATTTGGTTCTGTTCTGCGCGACGACTTTCGCCCCAATAGCGATATTGATGTGATGGTACAATTTCATCCCAATACTCATCCCACTTTCCTTACGCTAGAGCTAATGGAAACAGAATTAAAAACTATTTTTCATCGGGATGTTGACCTGATTACTCGTCAGGGTATTGAAAATAGTCGCAACTACCTACGCCGTCATGAAATCCTTTCCTCTGCTCAGGTGATTTATGCAACGGGATCTTCAATTTCTGCTTGATATGCTCCAGTCAGCAGAATTAATTATGACTTACACGGCTCAATGCTCGAAAGATGAGTTCCTTGAAAACGTACAACTTCAAGATTCTGTCATTCGACGACTTTTGATTATTGCTGAAGCAGCAAGAAGGGTTTCAGAAGCAACTCGACTGAGTTTACCCAACATCTCTTGGCAAGAAATCAATGGAATGCGAAATCGATTAGTGCATGAATATGATGATGTCAACCTCAATATTGTTTGGAATGTGATTCAATCTGAAATACCGTCTCTCATTGAAGAATTAATGTTAAAAATTCCTCCTGAATTTTGAGAGAAATTAAGTAACATGATCGCTGATCTATACCGCATTATAATCAACTTCCTAAGATAAATAAACTGATCAACGTTCCACTATTCCACAAACTATGTAATAACATCGAAGCCAATAAGTTACGCGATCGCGTATAAACCACACCGAGAATAATGCCCAACATTGCTAGGGGTAAAACTTCCGATAAATTCAGATGAGCAATAGCAAATAGCAAACTACTCAAACCAATCGCCGCCCAAACGGGAACATAGCGCGTCAGAGAAGGTAATAAAAATCCCCGAAACATAATTTCTTCAAAAAAGGGAGCCGCGATCGATGCCGTAAAAAAGAAGATCGCTAAAATGACTTTATCTTGAGCTTCTAGGGCTAAA
Source organism: Merismopediaceae cyanobacterium (assembly GCA_040382535.1). Classification (GTDB taxonomy): domain Bacteria; phylum Cyanobacteriota; class Cyanobacteriia; order Cyanobacteriales; family Microcystaceae; genus Snowella. The sequence goes on along the minus strand of JBEIFD010000001.1, from coordinate 16,699 downwards.
AATAAGAGAGGATTACTACCGCCTTGACCTTGCCATAATTGTTGATTAATCAAAGAAATAATCACCACTAAAGGTAACGCAATAAAATAGCCTCCGATTCCCCACAAAAACCAGCGATCACCTAAACTAAACCGAAACCAATCCTGGGGCAGAGGGAAAAAAGATTTGAGGGAAAGATACAGCACCAAAAGACCACCCGCCGTCATTGCGCCATAGCTGGCTAAGACATAATAGGCTTTGCCTCGTAATGTCAGTGCTGATGCGTCAAAATGAATAAATCCCAACAAAAGGGGCAGAGCGATTTGTCCCAGAAAAAAGAAACCAACAATCAAAACTTGCCAAATTGTTTCCCAATCCCAGGGTGTTTCCCAAGTCTTTTGATAAAAATTTGCTAGAATTGTTTCTTCTTTTTGGATCAACAATTGTAGTAATAAAAACACTAAAAGACCAACTCCTAACATTCCGCCCAATAGGGGGAGGGTACTAATGGCCAATAGTTTTAAAATAGCTTGGTTAGCAACTAAAGTTTGCTGTTTTTCTAATTGGCTTTTTGCTTCTGTTTGATTAGTGATTTCATAGTAACGATCTAAGGCTTGATAGCGAAACCAACCCTTGAGATTTTCGGTCAAAATTAATTCAGCATTGGGATCAGCGATCGCGGGATTACTCCATAAATTTTTTAAAATCTCTGCGGTTTTCTGGATTTTATCTAACTGATTATCGGCAGACTCTATATTAATTAATTTTTCCCAGATTTTTTGCGCCTCTGAAACTTTATCCTGTCTCGCCTTAATTAAACCAATTTTTAAATCCGTCTCATAAAGATTAGTTCTGACTTTAGCAATACTTTTTTCAATGAGTTTTTCTTGAGAGGTATTTTTTTGAATTAATTTAAAATCGGCAAAATCATCTTGCTTTAATCCCACTAAATTCGTTACCTTAGTTAATTGATTATTGAGTTGATCGACATTCTTTTGGATTGAAGTCCGTGCGTCTTTATATTGATCTTCAGCAATACTATAGGGTTCATTCCCTAGTAACAGTTTTTCTAAGGATTCAATTTGTTCCGACGAAAGATCTTGACTAAGCTCACCTAAATCATTTTGAATTTCAGTCGCATCCAACAGTAAATTTGTCTGAGAAAGTTCTAAGTTAGATTGGATTTGGGCTTCATTCAGACTCCCGAAGAGAGATAGAAAAAAAGGAATCAAAGAAATAACTGTTAAAACGGCTAGAATTAATCGTTTCGTTGTCATGGTCAATCAATAATTTTTAAATAATATTTAATGAGGATTTGACCAGATTAACACAAATCCTTCTGCTTTTCCTAGAGTTTGATAATTTGTTAGGGCTAATTTTTCTAGATTTTCCTTGTCCAACAAAAAATAATTGGGTTTTTGCTTTAATTCTTCTAGCTTACTGCGATCGACTGCCAGGATTTGGCGATCGCTATAAAAATCTAAACTGGTACGACTATAGGCAAAGGAAGTGTAAATTGTTGTATTAGAAGGCGTAGATTGTTTGATTAATTGGGCAACAGGTTTGACAGGAAAAGCTTCATTTAATTCCCAGAGCCAGAGGGGAGAAATCATTAATAAACTCAGGGTCAAATAAATACCGATCATTAAAGTTGGAATAAAATTAGGCTGATTTTTCCAAAATTGAATCGCTGTCAAAATAAACGCGATCGATATTGTTAGGCTAATTAAGACTAAAGGTAATTTTGGTTGAAAAAAAGTAAAATAAATTGCTCCGCCTAACGTGACAATTCCACATAAACTCAGTAAATAAAAGATTAAACGAGGATATTTTTTAGGATGATGATAGAGATAATCTAAATAAGCCCCTGTGATTAAAGCGAAGAAGCCATAGAAAGGCATGAGATACCAGGGTAACTTAGTTGTCATCAAGGAAACCGTGCCAAAATACATAATGCTACCGATTAATGCCAATTTTGCCCAACTTTTTTGATAGTTTTTAATGGATAAATAAAAGCCTGGGACAAAAAAGAAAAACCAAGGACAGGAATACTTTAATAAATCAATCAAATAAAACCAAATCGGCCCCGTATTACCTTCTACCGCAGTCGAGAGGCGATCAAAGCTTTGGGATTGAAAATGAACCTGAATAAAAGTTTGTCCGTAATGTTGAACTTGTAAACCATACCAGAGAAAAACAGGTATAAATCCGAGAATTAATCCAATCCATAAATAGGGATTAAGTAAAATTTTCCAACGTCCATCCAGAACAATAAAAACCAATAAAATCGCACCCAATGCCAACACCAAAATTCCTTTCGTTAAGGTAATTAACCCCAAGCCAATGCCGATTCCGATTAACCAATACGGTGATTTTTTTCCTTTAAGTAAACTTAAAATTGCTAACAAAAGAAAAGTGTTAATCATGCCATCCAACATCGCTAACCTTCCTAATCTAACCACAGGCAATAACGTTAAATAAACACCTGCCGAAAAAATAGCCGCAGAACGATTAATAAATAATTCTCGACCCATTAGATAAAGAAGAGGCACACCACAAGCGGCTAAAAAGGCAGACGGTAAACGGGATGTCCATTCACTAATACCCAAGAGGGAATAACTCAGATGAATGAGCCACAACAATAAAGGGGGTTTTAATAAAAAAGGCTGGCCTTGATAGGTGGGATAAAGCCAGGTATTTCGATTAAACATATCCTGGGAAACAGTCGCATAATAACCTTCATCCCAATCCCTGAGAGCGACGCTTCCCAAATTAATAAACCATAGAAAAAATGCTGATAAAGTTAAGACAATTAACCACTCTTTATCTTGATAATTTTTAATATTAATAATTTTCTGAAAATGTAAATTTTTAATCATCAAAACTTGCCGTTGAGGTGATGGACAAAATCCTGTAGGGACATAATATATTATGTCCTTAACTGTTGAGATTGAATAAGAAAATGCTGTAGGTCTTGTTTCTATAACGATTAACACGCAAGTAGCTGTTCCACAAAAAAAGAAGAGACTTCTTTATAAAATCTCTTCCCTTATCTGAATTATTGGAATTGTCTTGGAGTTTCTGGCGTAACATCTGTTGTCGTTTTTTCAGTTGTCGTTGCCGTGCCGAACCCCCTTTGCCCTTGTCATTTCGACCCTCGCGACGGGGTGACTCCCACCGTTTTAATCGCTGTCCCATGATTTTTCCTCAATACTCTCTCCAGTATAACCGATCAATAGGTAATTTAGTTAAGGGGGAGTTTGTATTTTGTGTCAATAGATACTAATTAAAAATCAGCCATTAGGATCAACGCCTAACTCTCTCAATTTTTCAGCTAACCGTTGGGCCTGTTGTTTTTGTTGCTCTGCTTCCTGAAGAGCTTGCACAACCTTTAGACGCTGCTGTTCTAATTCCTGAAGAGCCTTTTCTGCTCTCAGATATTCTTGTTGGGCTTTTTCGTTGCCCCACAATAATAATTCTGCTGAAGCATTCCACCACCGCAACCAATAGCCCTGGCGAGCGGCTCTTTCTCCTTGCCAAACTCCTAAAAATAGATCTAAAGTTTCTATCCAAAATAGACCCTGCTCATTAGGAGTCAAAGGTTGATAATGTCCTTGCTTCCAAACATAACATTCCAGATGTCCTGTTTCTGGTTCAAAAATACAGTAATAGGGAACTTTTAGTAGCTGTTCATAGTAGTACCATTTACCGTAGGGAAAATTAGGATAGACAGAATATTCTCCACCATCGGTTTCTGAGAGAAATTCCATCACTATCTGGGGTAAATCTCCTTCTCGGTGGGGTGTATAACTACGACGGCCAGAGCGTTGTTCTTTTGTTTCTTGCACCCAAACCCAATCAGGAGCTTTGATAACAAATTTTCCCGCCACTCGTAAACAGATGCCGAAATTGGTAGCAATAAATCCAGTGGATTTAAGGAGTTGAGCTTCCGTAATGCCTTCTCTGAGGGCTTCGGCTAATAGGGGTTGAGTATCATTATCCACAGGATCATCTGGTAAAATGTAATCGGCGGGAAGAAGTTCCCACTCGATCGCTAGGTTAGTTTTATCAAGAGAAAGAGTCATAGGCTTCGTTGGGAATATTTGCTCTATGAGTGCATTAAACGTATTATTTACTAAGATACACTAACCCCATTAGGAATTATTGATCTCTATTGCTTATGTCTTGGCTTCCTCCCCATCGTCCCCATCAACTGTCCCTTGGCCCCCTAGAGAGCGAGATTTTACAAATTGTTTGGGATCTGGAAATTGCGACGGTAAAAGATATTCATGAACGAATTTTAGCGAATCCCGATCGCGAACTGGCCTATTCTTCAGTCACAACGGTGTTAAATCGTCTGACCCAAAAAGGTTGGCTGGTTTGCCATAGGGAAGGTAAGGCGTTTTCTTGGAAAGCGACCGTTTCTAGGGCTCAGGCTAAGGCAATTAAGTCCTACGAACAATTACAGCAATTTTTGTCTATTAGTAATCCCGATGTGGTCGCCTCCTTTGCCGATAGTTTAGATACGGCGAGCATTGAACAACTAGACGCGATCGCAACCCGACTGAAAGCCATTCGTTCTCAACGGGGGGAGTAGTTTTAATCTATGCACTTAATGATATTAATCTTGGCGATAGGCATTGCTTGGTTATTACGGGCATTAATTCCTGTTTTAAGTCCTGAATCAGGATTTTGTTGGCAAAAAGTCCTATTTCTTTTTGTTTTCCCCCCTGTATTACTGCTGATGACTGCTCTGGCCGTTGTTTCAATGGGTTATCAGGGCATGATGTTTGGGTTAAAGGCAAGTTGGTTAAGTTATGGTGTGGCGATCGCGTTTTTGCTGTGGAGCTTGGGATTAGGTTTGTATCGACTCTGGCAAGCAACCAGAGCTATTCAACAAATTCGGCATTACACCAAAGGATTTATCCAAAATCAACCCACTCGCATCCTAGAGACACCATTCCCCTACAGTGCGCAAATTGGCCTCTGGAATCCTGAATTAGTGATTAGTCAAGGATTATTAGACAGTCTAGACGAGGAACATTTACAAGCCGTCCTCGCTCACGAAAATGCCCATTATTATTATCGAGATACCTTTTGGTTTTTCTGCCTGGGTTGGTTGCGCGAGATCAGCTTTTGGCTTCCTCAAACTGAACAACTTTGGCAAGAGTTATTATTTATGAGAGAAATTCGGGCAGACAAAAAAGCAGCTCAACAGGTCGATCCCTTGCTATTAGCAGAATCGTTGATGTTAGTCGCCAAAAATATGCAGGAAGTGACCATCTTTCCCAATTTTGAAGCGATCTGTGCGGCATTCAATCATCAAGATAATCGTTTAGTTAGCCGTATTAATTATCTAATTGAACCCCCAGATACCTTGTTAATTGAAAATAATTTTTTAAATTGGGTTTTATTGGGTTTAGCCTTTGTTCCTTTGATTTTAATTCCCTTACATTACTAAGTTACAATGACCCAACTTCCTGCGATCGGGCAACCCGCTCCCCCTTTTTCCGCAACCAATCAAGATGACAAAACCCTAAGTTTATTAGATTTTCAAGGGAGTTGGTTAATTCTTTATTTTTATCCCAAGGATAATACGCCTGGTTGCACGACAGAAGCCCTTAATTTCAGTCAAAAACAAGCAGAATGGGAAAATTTAAACGTTAAAGTTTTAGGAGTGAGTCCCGATTCCGTCAAATCCCACTGCAAATTTATCGAAAAACATAGTCTCGCTCTGCAATTACTCAGCGATCCAGACCACGAAGTTGCCGAATCCTATGGAGTGTGGGGTTTGAAAAAATTTATGGGAAAGGAGTATATGGGCATTATTCGTTCAACTTTCCTGATTGATCCATCGGGTAATATCGCTTATGTCTGGCCGAGTGTTAAGGTCAAAGGTCATGTTGAATCTATATTAGCCAAAGTTAAAGAATTAGCCTGATTCACTAAAAACTATTCGGGATTTTGATTAACGCCCTTTGGCTTTTTAAATAAATTCGTCATCGTCATCCCTGTTACCAGCAACCCAATCAAACCGATCCCATTGAGCAAAGGATAGAATTTTTCCAGATGGACTATTTTTAGGGTGTGTAGTCCCATCAATAGCTCGATCGCGTCTGTTTGTTCAAACCAATCTACGGCGATCGTGTAGGCGACTCCTGTGAGAACGGTTAAAACTAAGGGCAAACATAGGATAATTCCTAAAACTCGGTGATATTTCCGAAAAACTCGAACTAGGGGATTCTTTCTGTTTTTGGGGGTTTCGTCAGAAAGCATAGGTTTTTTTACCAAATTAATTGCTATAGATGCAGTTTAGTTTCTAAAATAATAAACCGACAAGTAACAGATTGTCTCGCTATTTTAAAAGGATTATTTTAAAAATAGGCATTCTCTGAAGTTTTTAATTTTGATATTGGGATTGGGCAAGGGGCAAGACTGGTTCATTAACAAAAAAAGTTTGGGCGATTTTTACGCCAATGTTATTGACTTTTCCCTGTATAGTATCCAGAAATTCATGTAAACCCATTTCAATGATTTCTTCAATGGTTAAATAACTTAATTCTCCACAGAGTTTTCCTAAATCCCTTTCTGCTGAATTACTCCAGGTTCCCAAGGAGGTTCCCGCAATTGAATGCAGCGATCGCTGAAGTTCATGTAAACAAAAATGAATCGAGCGGGGAAACTCCCGATTTAAAATTAAAAAGGCCGCCACACTCGTCGGAGTAATCCGCCTTTCACACTTGCGATACATTTCGTAGGCACTAGCTGATTTTAATAAAGCAATCCATTCAATCTGATCCAACGGCGTTCCCACCCATTCCACTGAGGGCAATAAATAAAAATATTTCACATCCAAAATGCGAGCCGTTTTATCCGCCCGTTCCTGAAACCGTCCCACCCGTCCAAAATGCCAGCCTTCATTGTGGGTCATGGTTGCATCCATTACTCCAGCGAAACGATGACTGGATAATTTAACCTGGGAAAAGAAACTAGGAATATTTTCGGGGGGCTTTTCTGCCGCTTCCTTAACCATTAGGTAAAAACCATTGACCTCTTCCCACATTTCCGAAGAAATAATTTCCCGAATAGAGCGAGCATTTTCCCGTGCCATGTAAAGACAAGACATAATCGAGTTGGAATATTGCTGATCAAAGGTTAAAAAATTAATCACATTATTCGCATTAAATGTCCCGTAATGCTCCCGAAAAAATTCTAAATCCCCCGTCGTCAGAACCAGTGGCTCCCATTGCTGATTAATACTATTCGATAAATCCAGCATCAAATTGAGATTAACATCCACAAAACGCGCCACATTATCAGCCCGTTCAATATAGCGATTTAACCAATAAATAGAATCTGCAACTCTGCTTAACATTTTGATAAGTAATAGTGAATAATTGATAATTAGGATCTTAATTTATTGATGATCTTAGGACTTGCTTAACACCCAAGTATCCTTACTGCCCCCGCCCTGGGAAGAATTAACGACCAATGATCCTTTATTTAAAGCGACACGAGTTAATCCGCCTGGATGGACATAAATTTCTTCACCCCGATTGAGAATATAGGGACGTAAATCTACGTGACGACCTTCAATTTTTCCATCAATTAAAGTTGGTACACGGGATAAACTTAACACAGGTTGGGCAATATAATTTCGAGGATGGGTTCTAATTTTATCGGCAAATTCTTCCCGTTCTGCAACAGTAGAACTTGGCCCCATCAGCATTCCATAACCCCCCGCTTCATTGGCCGATTTCACTACCAATTCCGATAAATGATCTAAGACATATTCTCGGTCTTTTTCTCGCCAACATAAATAGGTCGGGACACTCGCCAGTAGAGGTTCTTCATCCAGATAATAACGAATCATGTCAGGCACATAGGCATAGATAACCTTATCATCAGCAACTCCCGTGCCAGGCGCATTGGCTAAGGCAACTCGACCTTGACGATAAACTTCCATTAACCCAGGAACTCCTAGGAAGGAGTCAGGACGAAATACTTGGGGGTCTAAAAATTCATCATCCAAACGACGATAAATTACATCCACACGCTCTAAACCTTTAGTTGTCCGCATTTGTAGATAACCATCCACGACGATTAAATCGCGACCTTCGACTAATTCCACGCCCATTTGTTGAGCCAAAAAGGAATGTTCAAAATAGGCTGAATTGTAAATGCCAGGACTAAGGACGACGACCCTGGGATTGGGTAAGCGGGGCGGGGCTAGGTTGAGTAAGGTTTCCAGTAAATGGCTGGGATAGTCATCAACGGGCTGGATGTTCATGGTTTGAAAAATTTCGGGAAAGGTGCTTTTCATGACCCGCCGATTTTCTAAAACGTAGGAAATTCCCGATGGAACGCGCAAATTGTCTTCTAATACATACCAGGTTCCGTCTTTGTCTCTAACTAAATCTGTTCCCGTAATATGACACCAAACTCCCGCAGGTGGGGTAATCCCTAAACAGGGTTTGAGAAAACCACTGGCAGATTCGATGATTTCTAGGGGGATTTTGCCGTCTTTAATGATTTGTTGGGGGCCGTAGATATCAGTTAACAAACAATTTAAGGCTTTAATTCTTTGTTTGAGGGCTTTTTCTAGGGCTTGCCAATCGTCAGCGTCAATAATACGGGGAATAATATCAAAGGGAAAGATTCGTTCTACACCTTGCTGGTCGCTGTAAACCCTAAAGGTTACACCGAGGTTGAATAGGGCTAATTGGGCGGTTTCGTGGTGTTGTTGTAGGGATTCGGTGGGTAGATTTTGCATCCACTGGATTAAGGAGGCGGCGTGGGGACGGGGTGAACCTACGTCAGAAAAAAGTTCATCATAAAATGATTCGGGGTTATAGTTTGCTAGTGGCACTCTCGGCTCTCCTCAAATCTTGCTTCTAGTAACAAGATCAATGAGAAGAGCATTTAAGTTTGTAGCTGAAGTGACATTTGGATAGATTATTTCAAATCTCTTCAATGCGATCGCCCTTTTAACTCCCCATTCAAAAAACGCGATCGCTTTATTTCTATTGAGTCACGTCCAAAGAGACGATAGAATGTTAAACTTTGAACAAATTACCTATTTTACTTAAAAATGCCTGTTGTTAGTCGATTTTTAGGAATCACAATTAGCTTCTACTGGAATGATCATTTACCACCTCATTACCATGCTAAGTATGGACAATACGAGGTAATTGTTGAGATCGACACTGGAGTAGTAACGGGATCATTTCCGAAGCGATCGCTCCGTCATGTTTTAGAGTGGCACGATCTTCATCAATCTGAACTAGCGGCTAATTGGAAACTGTGTCGTCAACGCGAAATTATTAATTGGATTGAACCATTGGAGTAAACTAATGTTTTTGCATATTATTTCTGCTAGTTACGTTGACAATTATAAAATTGCCTTGAAATTTAACAATGGTTCTGAGGGCATAGCAGATTTATCTGAAAGTTTGACAGGTAAAGTCTTTGAACCTTTACAAGATTTATTACTATTTCAACAATTTGAACTTGATCAGGAATTAGGGACAGTTTGTTGGCAAAATGGTGCAGATTTTGCGCCAGAATATTTATATTTTTTAGCTTTTTGTAACGTTCCTGAATTACAAACTCAGTTTCAAGAATGGGGTTATTTCCAGAATAAGATTACTGTTTCTATTTAGACGTGATCGCGTTTTTTCTTAATCAGGAAGGGCGATCGCGTTTTTGTATTTAATTTTCCCTACATTGAGTGATTGTAAAAGATGTATGAACTTTCTATATTGACTTTTCTGACAATGGGTAAGATACTGTCAATAGAAATAAATACAATTAGAGGTAAACAATCCATGATAAGCTCTTTTTCTTTCGATTTTTCCGTTGTTTATGCCCAGCTCACGAATTTTGCTAATTTGAGCAATTTCTGAAGTCTGTTTGATACGGCGTTTGGATCAAATTATGATTTTGCAACGGCGGCAACGTTTAAAACGCAATGGCAAAGTGGCAATTTTAGTCTGTTTCCCCAAATTGAAATAGTCAGTAGCGATGTTTGGGGTACGGCAAATGGGGCTTATGCCAGCAGTACGAATAAGATTTATTTGTCTGAGCAGTTTTTGGCAACGGCAAGTCAACAGTCTTTGGTAAATGTTTTGTTGGAGGAGTTTGGGCATTTTGTGGATGCTCAGATTAATACTTCTGATAGTGCGGGGGATGAGGGAGCAATTTTTGCGGCTTTGGTACAAGGAGAAAGTCTAAGTATTACGACTTTGCAGGCTTTGAAGGCTGAGAATGATCACGGAACAATTACGCTTAATGGCCAAGTTATTCAGGTAGAGAAACAGGATTTTACTGGCACAAATGGCAATGATGTAATTACGGGGACGAGTGGCAATGATACAATTCGCCCCCTCCGAGGCCAAGATGTGGTTGATGGTGGTGCTGGGATTGACGTATTGATTTTAGACTACACTCTCAATACTTATGATGGTCTAGTCTCTTCTATCGCCAGTAATGGCTCCGGGGGATTTAATGGCAACTATTCCGCAAACTATACTTTTGGTGGCACTGACAAAGTTACTTTTAGTAATATCGAGCAGTTCCAACTGACAGGCACTTCAAAAAGCGACACCATTGTTACTGGTAATGGTAACGACACAATTAATGGCGGGGAGGGTGATGACTGGATTACCCCTGGGGCTGGCAATAATATCGTTGATGGCGGTAATGGTACGGATAAAATCTTCTACAATTTCAGCAGTAGCACCAGTAATTTAACCCTAGATGTTCCCCAAGGCATCTCTATTGCACCTTTTGGCAGTAGTTATACCAATATCGAAGCCTTTGATTTAATAACAGGCAGTGGCAACGATATCATCAAGCTACAGGGACGTTTCAATGATACTCTCACTCTTGGGGGGGACAACGATACGGTCAATCCTGGCTTTGGTAATGATGTGGTTGATGGTGGTACTGGGATTGACGTATTGATTTTGGAGTACACTCTCAATATTTATGATGGTCTAGTCTCTTCTATTGCCAGTAATGGCTCCGGGGGATTTAATGGCAACTATTCCGCAAACTATACTTTTGGTGGCACTGACAAAGTTACTTTTAGTAATATCGAGCAGTTCCAACTGACAGGCACTTCAAAAAGCGACACCATTGTTACTGGTGATGGTAACGATACCATTAATGGTGGGACTGGTAATGACACGATTAACGGTGGGGCGGGTAACGACCTTCTGACGGGTGTTAATCCCAATAGTCTCAACCCTGGCATCGGTGAAAAGGACATTTTTTCTGGTGGAGCAGGCGGCGATCGCTTTATCTTAGCTGACTCCACTTGGATTGGCTACGACGACGGACTAACAACCAACGCGGGTACAAACGACTATGCCGACATTGCCGACTTCAACCCCACCGAAGGAGACATCATTCAACTTAAAGGCGGTATGACCTATCTTTTGAACGTAGTCGGAACCGATACTCAACTTTTAATCGATAAACCCAACACCGAACCCGACGAACTCATCGGTATCATCCGCGATCGAACAGGCTTAAATCTCACCAGCAATAGCTTTTTCTATGCTTCCCTCTCCACCATCACCCTAGCCGTTTCTCCCGCAAGCGTCACTGAAAATGGTACAAACAATCTGGTCTATACCTTCACCCGTACCGGAGCCACAACCTCAGCCCTCACCGTCAATTACAGCATTGCAGGAACAGCCGATAGCACCGATTATACAGGTGCAACTCCTGGTACTGGCCAAACCATTAACTTTGCAGCCAACTCAGCTACAGCAACCTTAACTATTGATCCCACTGCCGATACTACCATTGAAAATGACGACACTGTTGCCCTCTCCCTAGCAACAGGAACAACCTACAATGTTGGTACAACTGCTGCTGTTACAGGAACCATTACCAACGATGACTTTCCCTCGCTTTCCATTAACGACATCCGCGTAGTCGAAGGAAAAGACAGCAACGCCTACCTCACCGTCAGCCTAAGTAGTCCTGTTAGCCAAGCCATCACCGTCAACTACACCACTACTCTCATTGATGCCACTGCAAACGTTGACTACACCAGCAAAACAGGGACTCTAACCATTGCCCCCAATAGCTCCTTTGCCACCCTGAGTATTCCCATCCTCAACGATAATCTCAACGAAGCTGATGAAGCATTCCTCGTTACTCTTTCTAGTCCTGGGAATGCTATTCTTGATCCTAACGCCTCCGTTGGCGAAGTCATTATCACCGACACCTTGCAAAGTAGCATCTCTCGTATTTTACCTGCCAATGTTGAAAATCTGAAACTGAATGGTGTGGCCGCGATCAACGGTACAGGTAACGCAGGTAATAACATACTTACGGGTAACAGTGCCAATAATATTCTCAATGGTGGAGCAGGAGTCGATACTCTGATTGGTGGTCTGGGAAATGACAACTATATCGTAGATAATGCGGGCGATCTCGTAACAGAAACCTCTACCCTTGCCACAGAAATTGATACCGTTCAGTCCTCTATCACTTATACATTAGGAACCAACCTAGAAAACCTAACCCTAACAGGAACAACTGCAATTAATGGGACAGGAAATGCTCTTAATAACATCATTTTAGGTAATGGTGCAAACAACATCCTGACAGGTGCAGCAGGTAAAGATACTCTGACAGGTGGCTTAGGCAGCGATCGCTTTGGTTACAAAATCCTCACAGATTCCCTTTTAGCTAACTATGATGTGATTAAAGACTTCAATGCAAATGGAAGCAATGATCTCTTTCTCGTTACCACCGCACGATCAAGTTTCACCAATGCAGGAGCAGTTGCAACCTTGGATAATGCAGGAATCATCGCCAAATTAACCACTACTAACTTCGGAGCAAACTCTGCTGCTCAATTTACTTTTGGAACCCGATCTTTTGTGGCAATTAATGACGCAACGGCAGGCTTTAGTCAAACTACTGATGCCATTATTGAAGTCACTGGTTTATCAGGAGCCTTGGGATTAACTAATTTTGTAACGATTTAGTTTAGACTCATTTAAAAGCGATCGCCCTTTAACCCCCCATTCAAAAAAAACGCGATCGCACCTCACTTGTAAATTGAAAAAAGTCAATAACTTTGGGGTTGAAAGTTGTCAGGCGTATCGAGTTCAAAAACTTGATCCTGAATCCGAGCAACATAAAATCCTTCTTGTAACGTTTTTTGACGTAATTCGGGGGACATATCAACGGAGGCTAAAATGCCATAGAGTTGTTTATCTTTGTGTTCAGGGAAAAAGTCACGAAAACGTTGCAGAATACTTTTTAATTGAGTAATAGAATCTTCCCTAGCATGACTTTTAACCTCGACGACATAGGCAATATTCAAATTACCATTGGTATAGGCAAGAACATCAATTTCCATGTGTTTTCCTTCTTTACTAGCTCGCACACTAGGACTGACTACTTCCATACCAAACCGTTGTCTTAGAATCTTTTCCATTGAAGGAAGAGCTAGACCTTCGGTAAAACTGCCAAATTTTGCACCGAGTCCCCCAATTTGCTTACCTAATTCCTTGAGTTGGCGATCGGTTTGTTTGCCTAATTCTTTGAGTTGGCGATCGGTCTCTTTTTGTGCCTGACTAACTTCCTTGAGTTGCAGGTCGGTCTCTTTTTGAGCAGTGGTTAATTCTGCTAACAGTTGCCATACGTCGTCTGCGGTGGTTGCCATAGTTTCTTTCTCTCTGCAATATTTAGCTTTCTCTATTTTAAGAGATTATCCGCGATCGCCCTTTACCCCTTCAACCTAAAAAAGCGATCGCCTTTATGTATTTCCCATGAGCAAAACTGAGTAATAACTTGCTATCCTAAAGAAAAATCCTAGAAAATCATTATGATGACCATCACGGAAACCAATCCCTATTTACTCGGTAACTTTGCCCCCGTTTCAACCGAAATTCAAGCCGAAAACCTCAAAGTGATTGGAGAAATTCCTACCGAATTAAGGGGAATGTTTGTCCGTAATGGGCCAAATCCCCAATTTTCCCCCATCGGTCAATACCATTGGTTTGATGGTGATGGAATGTTGCATGGTGTCCAACTGGAAAATGGACAAGCCACCTATCGCAATCGCTACATCCGCACCTTTGGCTTTGAAAGGGAAAAAGAAGTAGGAAAAGCCATCTGGTCGGGTTTATTAGAGCCGCCCCAATTGGATAATCCCTACGGGCCAGGGAAAAATACCGCCAATACTGCTCTCGTTTGGCACAGTGGTAAATTTTTGGCCGTTTGGGAAGGAGGAGAACCCCATCAAATTCAATTACCCTCCCTGGATACCGTAGGAACAGTAAACTTTGAGGGTAAGCTCACTTCCGCTTTTACTGCCCATCCCAAAGTTGATCCCGTCACAGGAGAAATGCTCTTTTTTGGTTATTCCCTGATGCAGCAACCGTTTTTGCACTACGGCATTATTTCCCCCGAAGGCGAATTGGTGAAATTGATCCCGATTGAATTGCCCGTCGGCGTAATGATGCACGATTTTGCCATTACGGAACACTACACCATTTTTCTAGATTTTCCTTTGACTTTCCGACCAGAACGGATGGCCCAGGGACAACCCATGTTTTTATTTGAAGAAGAAACCCCCAGTCGCTTCGGTATTTTGCCTCGTCATGGTGAACCGTCGGATATTCGTTGGTTCGAGAGTCCTAGTTGCTATGGTTTCCATACCCTGAATGCCTATGAGTCTGCGGATGAGGTGATCTTAATTGCCTGTCGTATGGAATCGACCAATGCTTTAGGAATTTCTGAAGAAAATACCAATAGTGCGGGTAATATTCCCTATCTTTATGAGTGGCGATTTAATCTACAAACAGGAGTCGTTCAGGAAAGATCTTTGGGCGATCTGGCTTGTGAATTTCCTCGGATTAATGAAAAGTATTTAGGTCGTCAAAATCGTTACGGCTATGCAGGAAAGTCCAAATTGGGAGAAATGCCTTTATTTGATGGTTTGCTTAAATATGACCTAGAAACGGGCAAAACTGAAATTCATGCTTTTGAACCCAATTCCTATGGGGGAGAGGCGGTGTTTGTTCCCCATCCCCAAGCCCAATCCGAAGATCACGGTTGGTTATTGACCTTTGTTTATAATGAAGCCTCCGATTCTTCCGAATTAATTGTTTTAGATGCTCAAAACTTGACTCAACCCGCGATCGCCAGAATTATCCTGCCCCAACGAGTCCCCTACGGTTTTCATGGAGCATGGGTTTCTGCCGAGCAATTTGCTTAGGGTTCAGACAGGATAAAAAAATGATAGGCTTCTTCAATCTCTGATTTTCATCAAGTATTGCGAACGGCATCATGTCCATCGGTTTTGTCCTACTGACCCATCATCAACCCCAACAAATTGATAGACTTTTGGCTCAATTGAACAAAATGTTTAATTATCCGCCCATTGTCTGTCACCATGATTTTGATAAATGTGCTTTGTCGGTGGATCATTTATCAAAAAATATTAAATTTGTTCGTCCCCATCTAAAAACTAAATGGGGCGATTTTTCTATCGTAGAAGCAACTGTACAGGGAATAAAATTACTTTACGAATCGGAAAATTCTCCTGATTGGTTTATCTTGCTCAGTGGTTCGGATTACCCGATTAAAACCGCTCAAGAAATATTAGCTGAATTAAATTCTAATCAATATGATGCCTATATCAATCATGAAAAAATTAGGTATAAAGTTTATCAAGAAAC
Organism: Merismopediaceae cyanobacterium; assembly: GCA_040382535.1. GTDB lineage: Bacteria > Cyanobacteriota > Cyanobacteriia > Cyanobacteriales > Microcystaceae > Snowella. The sequence goes on along the minus strand of JBEIFD010000001.1, from coordinate 1,007 downwards.
CCCCAAAATTAGTTTTATCTGGCAAAAGTTAGCCTACGAAAGATACTGTGGTTTAAAATTATTCTCTATCCCTTTTTTAGGAAAGCGACCCTACTCTAGAGATTTAGATATTCGCATTGATAATCCTTTAATTACTCAGTTTTTTATCCCTTTTAAGAATAATTTCAGTTGTTTTGTCGGGGATCAGTGGTTCTACGGAAATCGGCGATCGGCAGAATATATCATTCAATTTCATCAACAAAATAATGCCATAACCTCCCATTATCGTCGTCGAATGTTTGCCGATGAATCCTATTTTCAGACCATCTTAGCGAATGCAGATCATTTGAACTTAAAAAATGATAATTACCGCTATGTCGATTGGTCAACGAAAGCGGCCCATCCCAAGACAATGGAACTAGAAGATTTACCCCGTCTTCTGGCTTCTCCTGCTCACTTTGCCCGTAAGTTTAATTTAGAAGTTGATAGGGAAATTTTTGATCAATTAGATAAAATTACTTTGGGCTGAAGTTCTCTGTTTTCTTTCCATAAAATCTGATCGCTCAAAAAATCATTAACTTTCCGTAGGGATTTGGTTTCCAAATCCATAAAAATCAGGATTGCTATTCTTGATTTTCTAGACAAATCTGAGTTTTGATCGTTCCTGCGCGTTCTGAATAAATCATTACCTCAAGTTCGCTTTTCGCTGGCCCCTTGATGACCCATTCCAAATGGCGACGATAATCGATTCCACCACCACTGGACACAAAGGAGGAAAAAGCTTTATTCGATCTGCCTTCTAGATGGTCAATATTCTGTTCCCGTTGGCCACTAATTAAAGTTACGCCTTCGGGTAAAGATAGCATCACCTCGATCGCCCGAACCGCTTTACGTTCTAAGGTTTTTTTGCTGGTATAGGTCGGTAAAAAACCCTGATTTTCTATCTGGATCACTAAGTGATAAATATCTGAACCTTGAGGGGTGATCTTTATTTGGGCGATCGCTAACTTGGGTGACATGAGGGCATG